>CAZBFD010000291.1:0-1503 GCA_964491055.1 uncultured Eubacterium sp. | reverse complement strand
GCGGTATGGTACCCTGAGCGGACGATAGGGCAGGATAAAGGCCTCAGATTCATAGGCCTCGGACTCATGAATCCGGAAAATGGCCATCTGTGGCCGGAGAAGATATTCATTTAGGCATGCAGGAGATCAGCAGTGGAGATAATCAGAAGTATCGATGAGATCGTGAATATGGATAAGACGGCAGTCGCGCTGGGGAATTTTGACGGGGTACATCTCGGTCATCAGGAACTGATACGTGAGACTGTTGAGCAGGCAGAAAAGGATGACGTAAAGTCCGCTGTCTTCACATTCTCAAATCATCCTTCAGGACTTATCCCGGGAGTAAAGGCAGTAAAGAGCATACTGGGTGATGACCGGAAGGCGGAGCTGATCGAAGAGCTGGGAGTAGATTATCTCTTTGACGTCCCGTTCACCGAAGAGCTCCGCGATATGGAGGCAGAAGACTTTGTCAGAGAGCTTCTCGTAGAGAAGATGAATGTGAAGGACGCTTTCTGCGGATACAATTATCAGTTCGGAGCACGGGCATTCGGCACGGCCGAGATACTGGAGATGTACGGCAGCAAGTATGGCTTTGATGTATTTGAGATGCCGCCGTTCGAGATAGACGGGCACGTCGTAAGCTCGTCATTTATCCGTCTCCTTATCGAAAAAGGCTACGTCAGCCGCATCAAAACCTTCATGGGCCGCCATTATGAGATCGAAGGAGAGGTCGTGGTCGGAAACAGGCTTGGTAAAAAGCTTGGGTTCCCGACATCGAATCTTGAGCTCAACGAACAGATGGCAGCACCGCCTAACGGAGTATATACGACCTACTGCGTATATAACGGCGTGAGATATCCAAGCATCACAAACGTTGGAATCAAGCCAACCGTAGGCGAATTCGACAAGAATGTCGAGACACACATATTTGATTTTGACAAAGAACTTTACGGTAAGCATATTACGGTAGAGTTCCTGAAAAAGATGCGTGACGAGCAGAAATTCGACAGTCTTGACGAATTATCAGCCCAGATAGTGAGTGACTGCGAGTCTGCGCGCGCATGGTTCGACATGAAATAGTTCTTGCAATTGCAAGGGATATAGTATATAATAACTATCTGTCGTGCAGGTATTTATACCGGGCGGCAGTGAATAGTAACTACCTCTTCCTGGTTCTGATGCTTAGGACGCGGAACTCGGTAGGGGCGTATTGAAAAAGAGCAGCGATAAGATCATGCTGCAGAAGGAGTAGAAAATGATAACAAAGGAAAAGAAGACTGCGATCATCCAGGAGTATGCTACAAAGGAAGGCGACACTGGTTCTCCTGAGGTACAGGTAGCGATCCTCACATCAAGGATCAATGAGCTCAATGAGCATCTGCAGAGCCACAAGAAGGACTTCCATTCAAGAAGGGGCCTGCTCAAGATGGTAGGTAAGAGAAGAAACCTTCTGAACTACCTGAAGGAGAAGGACATCGAGAGATACAGAAGTCTTATTCAGAGACTGGGACTCAGAAAGTAGTA
>CAZBFD010000290.1:0-1532 GCA_964491055.1 uncultured Eubacterium sp. | reverse complement strand
TTATTCTCATATATATCGAAGACTATGAGCTGCTTCACGCCTGCTTTTGCTACCTGTCTGCAGATCTCGGAGCCTATGCTTCCACCGCCTCCAGTAACGATAACCTTTTTACCGTTAAGAAAGGCTTTTATCTCATCTGTCATGAGCTGGACAGGCTCCCTTCCGAGAAGATCCTCAACTTCCACCTTCTTGAGCTCGCTCATGGATACATCATGATGGACCAGCTGAATCAATCCAGGAAGAGTCATTATCTCGCAGCCTGTCTCATTACATATCTCAAGGATCTTTTTCTTCTCCAAGTTGCTTGCGCTCGGTATGGAGAAATAAATCTTATCTACGTCATACTTTACAGCGTTCTCTATTATGCTTCCGCGGCCCCCTACTACGGGGACGCCGTCGATTTCCCTGTTCCATTTGTTGGAGTTGTCGTCGATTATGCAGACGACCTTCTCTTTTATCTCATCAGAGCTTTTGATGTCCCTTAAGATAACCTGACCCGCAGCGCCCGCACCGATGAGCATCACGTTTTTGATCTCCTTCTTGTCAGCCCTTGAAGCCCTGAGGAGAAGCACGAACCTGTAGGCGAACCGTATCCCTGTGATGAAGACGAACTGGAAAGTTATCCCCATCAGATAGTAAGAGATCGGCATACGGCCGAAGAACAGAGTTATCCCGACAGTATGGATGATGCCGGTAAGGATCGTCGCCTGGATGATCCGCGCAAGCTCAGTAAAGCTCGCGAACCGCCAGATGCTCCTGTACAGCCTCAGCACATAAAAAACTCCGACGCACACCACTGCATAGAATGGCGCGAACCGGAGCCACGGATCAAAATACTGCGCAGGTATCATGCTGAACCTGAAGTCGAATCTGAGGAAAAGAGCAAGGAAATACGAAGCTGTAACAGCAACAGCATCATATATCATAAGATAAAGCATTATCATCTGAGAATGCTCTATCTTCCTGCCCAGGATAGGATGCTTGTCCTCCATGTTGCCAGCCACAATATCCCCCATCCGTACTTACTTCAAAGTACTCAAAAAAGCCAGACCCTGCGTTAAAAGATATCTAATCTCCGAAAAGGGACAGTCCCCTTTCGGAGCATAACACAGTCCAGCAGCTGCCGCTCCCACAACACGGCAGTGATTGTAAAAATTTATGTGACATTCTGTCACATCTTATTGACATTTAGATAATATACCATTATGGGTTAAAAATCAATGAATCTACATTATAAATGTTTCTAAAATGTTCTTGAGAATGCTCCGAAAAGGGACTGTCCCTTTCGGAGCGCTTTTCGGAGCGTTTCGGCTTGTATGCTCCGGATGGGGACTGTCCCCTTTCGGTGCATAAAAAACACTGCGTGCCTTTCGGCACGCAGTTTCTGTACATTTTGTTTCATCCTCCGGATAGGGACTGTCCCTTTTCGGTGGCTCCGATTGGGGACTGTCCCTTTCTGGTGCACTAGAATGACAGAAGTGCTTCTGCGAACAGTGGTGCGCAGACGAGGGATACGATGGTCATCAGCTTGA
>CAZBFD010000289.1:0-1560 GCA_964491055.1 uncultured Eubacterium sp. | reverse complement strand
TACTTCAAAGAAAGGTCGTGCGGCTTACAGCGAGATCAGGAAGAGTGTCAAGGGGGAGCGCCATGTCGACACTGATGATTTCGTGAGTCAGCAGGAAGGCATTCTTACATATCATGCGGATGGTTATGAATCGACCATAACTCCGGAAAACATGGCGAAGAAGAACAAGGCGTTTTTCCAGAAGCTGAAGAATTCAAGTGATATAGAGCTTATGAACTACGTGGTCTCTGAGACGGACCCGGTATTCAAGATAGTGGACAGGGCCGCGTGGTACATCGTCTGCTACATCCCGAGGGAGCATGAATCAAGATACGCTGTAGGGAACAAAGTCAGGGTTTTGATCAATGATGAGAAGACGATCACGGGGACTGTCCAGAGCATCACGGACGAGCGTCGTGAGAAGCGCCTTACGATCAAAACGAACAACTGGTACGAGCACTTCGCGACGATCCGGAAGGCTGACATAGAGGTGATAACGTCTGACGTGATGGGGCTTCTCATCAGCAACACGAGTATCGTAGAGCAGAGGGGCCAGAAGGGCGTGTACGTCCGCCAGAAGACCGGTAAATACAAGTTCGTTCCGATCAACATAATCGCGACGGACGGCACACAGAGCGCGATCTCTCCGTCGCAGTACAGGAACGCCGAAGGTGACACGGTGCTGACGGTAAGGAGCTACGACGACATACTGAGGCGGCCGGACAGGCAGGCTTCATGATGCGGTCAAAATCCTGACGGCTAAGCTTTGCCGGTTTATGAGTTGACCATGGATGGCAGCAGGCTGGCGTGTGTAGTAATTGAATGGGAAAAATCAGACAATGTCAATAAAAGACAATTTCGAATATATAAAGTCAGAGATAGCGAAAGCCGCGGAAAAGAGCGGAAGAAGCGGCGACGATGTTCTGCTCCTGGCGGTGACCAAGCTGCACAGCCCGGAGGAGATGAACGAGGCGATCGACGCCGGCGCGACGGACATCGGAGAGAACAAGGTCCAGGAGATACTGGCGAAGTATGACAGCGTCAAGCCTGCAAGATGGCATCTGATCGGACACCTCCAGACGAACAAGGTAAAGCAGGTCATCGACAAGGTCGTGATGATCCAGTCGGTCGACAGCCTGCACCTCGCGGAGGAGATCGAGAAGCGTGCAGAACAGGCGGGGATCACGATGGATATACTTATCCAGGTCGATCCGGCGGCGCAGGTGACAAAGTTCGGGGTGGACCCGTCAGAGCTTGACGAGCTGATAAGGTCGATCGGGGCCTACTGCCCGCACATAAGGATGAAGGGCCTCATGGCGATAGCACCGTTCGTGGAAGAGCCAGAGGATGCAAGGCTTTACTTCAGGGAAGTCAAGCGGATCTACGATAAGTGCCGTGAGATCCCGGCAGCAAAAGACTTCCAGTACCTCTCGATGGGTATGACGAACGATTTCAGGATCGCAGTCGAGGAAGGGTCGAACATGGTGCGTGTCGGGACCGCGATTTTCGGGATGCGGGACTACAGGCAGGAAGAAAAATAGTTAGGAATATCGTTCTGGGTATGGAGCGATTTTAAATAAA
>CAZBFD010000288.1:0-1568 GCA_964491055.1 uncultured Eubacterium sp. | reverse complement strand
ATGATGGCGATCGCCGGGAGCTCGCTCGGGTTCCTGCCGTTCAACTTCTATCCGGCAAAGCTCTTCATGGGCGACAGCGGTTCGCTTTTCCTCGGATTCATGATCGCGATATTCGCAGTTATAAGCCCGCTGAAGAGATCCACGCTGCTCGCGGTCATCGTGCCGGTGCTCGTGCTCGGTATCCCGATCTTTGACACTGCATTTGCGATCCTTCGCCGTGTGGTGTCCGGTAAGCCGATCATGTCGCCGGACAAAGAACATCTGCACCATCACCTGATGCGCCTGGGCTACGGCCAGCGCCGCGCGGTCCTTATGATATACGGCATCTGCGCGATCATGGGAATGGCGGCGGTCATCATGAGCCGCGACCTTTACGTCGAGTCAATAGTGCTCATACTCACGGCGTTCCTGTATATTTATGTGTTCCTTACAGACCAGAACCATAAAGTGCCGACAATAAAGATAAAAGATCCGGAAAAAGAACAGAAAAAGGAACAGGAAAAGAAAGATAAAAGTGCCGAATAGGGTAGATCTTGTCCGGCATTTATATAGAATTGAAAGAAGGAAAAAGAATTGATCGACATTGCATCTGTAGCTTTTAACAACAAGAACGAACTGGTCATTCTTGACCAGACACGTCTTCCGGGTGAAGAGAAATATCTCAAGCTCGAGACAAAAGAGGACGTGTATGTAGCAATAAAGAAGCTGAGAGTAAGAGGAGCCCCTGCGATCGGTATCGCCGCGGCTTTCGGGCTTTATGTGGCGACCCGCGACAGCGAAGAGACAGATCTGAAGGATTTCACTGAAGAAGTAAAGATAACTGCGGAGTACCTTAAAAAAGCAAGGCCGACGGCGGTGAACCTTGGCTGGGCCCTCGACAGAATGGTAAGCAAGCTCGAAGATTTCCATGGTTCTGTTGCCGATGCGAAGAAGATGCTTCTCAAGGAAGCTCGCGACATCAGGCAGGAAGATGAGGATGCATGCCATAAGATGGGCGAGTATGGGCTGAGCCTGCTCTCTAAGGGAATGGGCATCCTCACACACTGCAACGCCGGAACGCTCGCTACCGCAAAATACGGCACAAGCCTTGCCGCACTCTACCTCGGACAGGAAAAAGGCTACAACTTTAAAGTTTACGCCGACGAGACAAGACCTGTCCTCCAGGGATCAAGACTTACCGCTTTCGAGCTCAGCAAGGCAGGCGTCGACGTGACGCTGATCTGCGACAGCATGGCGAACCAGGTCATGAAGAACGGCTGGGTCGACGCAGTGCTCGTAGGATGCGACCGCATGGCGGCTAACGGAGACGGCGCAAACAAGATCGGGACAAACGCCCTTGCGATCCTCGCGAAGGAATACAACATCCCGTTCTATATGTTCGTGCCGACATCATCCCTCGACCTTGACACACCGACCGGAGACGACATCGAGATCGAGCTCCGCGACGGCGAAGAGATCTACAAGATGTGGTACGAGAAGCCGATGGCTCCGGAAGGCATCAAGACATACAACCCTTCATTCGACGTAACGCCGGCCGAATACATCACGGCGATCGTTACCGAAAAGGG
>CAZBFD010000287.1:0-1588 GCA_964491055.1 uncultured Eubacterium sp. | reverse complement strand
GCGCGATCGCGCCGACGAGCGGCACCAGCGCAAGAAGGCCCAGCAGAATGACCGCGACCCAGTCCATTACTGGTGACTTGAAATACGTACACGCGAACATTACAGCCATGTACCCGATCGCGCTGAGCAGCGTGTTAGTTGCGTCCGAATTGATATCGTTGCGCTCCTCAGGCTTCGCGCCCATTCCAAGTATTTGAATAAACAGCCATGCCAGGCCGGCAACAATTCCAACACCAATAAGTGACATAATAATTCCTCACATAAATAAAGCCAGCACTATCCTCCAACTGCCCTACAAATCCAGGCCAATGCCGTAGACAGTAGCCGAAAATCACTAAGATTAAAAAAATACGCCGGGGCACCAACCATGCATGCCCCGGCAAAACGATCGAAAAAAGCTTATCTGGCCAGTGATACGCCCATTACTACACATTCCTTGAGGGCGTGCTCATCAGGGTCGCCTTTGCAGATAACAGAGAGGCATGCGAGCTTTGCTCCCGCCTTGTCAGCGTCCTCTTCCCAGCTCTGCATCCACGGACCGCCGCCCGCACCATACGAACCAAACAGACCGATCCTCTTGCCCTTGAGCTGAGTCTTGCACGCATCCCACAGCGGCTGCATCGTCTCCTCCTCAAGCTGCTCATTCCCGCGAGCCGGGCATCCGAACGCGATCGTGTCAAACTGATTCACCATGCTTGCGCTGAAATCCATAGCCTTATACAGGTGCGCATCAGCACCAGCCGCCTTCGCGCCTTCACAGACCGCTTCAGCCATCTTGCCCGTATGACCGGAACCGCTCCAGTAAACCACCGCAACCTTAGCCATAACCATTTCCTCCTCGATATCGTCAAATACAACAAACGTATTATCCAACAAAATCTATCCGGCACATCAACCTCTATGCCTACACTATAACTATACCACCACTCCCCCCAATAATCAAAGCATTTTACTGCAAGCCAACAGATAGCTTTTACTTCCACCCAACAGAAAACTTTTTCTTGCAGCCAGCAGATAACGTTTACTTCCAGCCAACAGAAAACAAAAGACCTACACATTTATTCAACTTCTCATCCATTATCCATCCAGCCGGAGGCTCCACACAAGCACTTACGAGCATCAAAGCCTTTCAAATAAGCATAGCTCGTGCGTGCACCCCTCAGCATAGTAGATCAGTCTCGAACAGCCACAAACTAAAGTATCATTTCAAGGTTTTGTTAGAAGTATTTCTCCATCAAAACCTCATATGACTACCAATTGCTCGACTGCAGTGACAGCATGATAGTAGCCTTTCTCTATAAAAGCTTTCATAGTTTCCAAAACCTGACCGCATCAAGACACTTGTTAGTAGCATTTCTCTAAATCTTTTTACATGTCTTCCAAAACCAGAACATATCAAAATAATCGTTAGTAGTATTTCTCTATATATTCTCACATAGCTCCCAAAACACATCACAAACGACATGTTGCTTAGTAGTATTTTTCTATCAAAATCCAGTTCGCTCAAATCACAAAAACCTATCACGAAAAATAGGCAAAAACAAAAACATATGGTAAAACGACATTTCAAGACTTTTTTTCGACACAA
>CAZBFD010000286.1:0-1596 GCA_964491055.1 uncultured Eubacterium sp. | reverse complement strand
AAAGAGTCTCCGATCACGGAGACACTTTCGCTGAAACAACCTTGAGCCCTTTTTGAGCATATTAATATATCTGCTTTAAAAAGCCTGCCATTTTAAGTAATAGTTATGCTGCTTTTAACGGATGTAGATGTTCTCCTGTTTTTCCGTTCTGGATCTTCCTGTGCAGTCTTTCGATATTCTGTGCGATCAGGAGTATTAGAGTTTCTGTCAATACGTTAGGCTTGCCGCGACATAGATATCGCTTGAATTTGCGATCTTCTTTGATCTCGGCGAACACCCCTTCGGCATAGATGCTCCTGTTCATGCGGAGCATACATCCTTCATCTGTTGTAATGTTTTCCAGGCTCTCCCTGCGCTGCTCTTCGAATACTCTTGATACCTGTAGCCGCTTGTTACGTTCCTCGAATGGGATCTTTGAATTGTTTCCTTTGATACAGCTGGTTTTAAATGGGCAGCCTGAACAATCATCGCATTCATATACAGAGGCTCTGGTTTTGTAGCCTGCTGTCGATTTTTGAGACCGTTCATACACTTTTTTCAATACTTTCCCTGCTTTGCAGGTGTATTGGTCATGCTCACTGTCATAGTCCATGTTTTCTCTCCGGCTGATGTCATGCTTGAATTTGCGTGTCTTCGAGATCTCGTAATTAGAAGGCTTGATCATTGCTCTGATATCATTGTCTTTAAGATATGTGTAATTTTCTTCGCTTTCATATCCTGAGTCTGCGACTACCGTATCATATTTGAATCTTAGCTTTTCCTTGAGACTGTTAAGAAAAGGAATCAGTGTCTTAGTATCGTTCGGATCAGGGAACAATGCCGCCCATACTGCGTATCCGGAATCCGAGCCTACCTGCAGATTGTATCCAGGCTTTAGCTGACCGTTAAGCATGTGATCTTCTTTCATGTGCAGGAATGTCGCGTCATGATCTGTCTTGGAGTAACTGTTCCTCTGACCACATATGTTGATCGCATATTCATATTCCTTCATCTTTGAAAGATATCCTTCGGCAGTCTCGATATCACGCTGCAATTGGTTTTTGTGCTTTCCCTTGCCGTTCACGAATTCGATATTCTCTTCATCGCAGATAGTCTTGAGCTCTGTGAGTGCTTTCTCAAGGTTTTCCTTTGAGATATCACCATCGGAAACGGTTGTAAGGCCATAGCTTTCAGCCCATTCTTCAAATGATGCTGCGACCTTTTCAAACAGCCTGGCATGATGCTTGGTCACGGCTTTCTTCCATACGAAAGAATAGCGATTGGCATTAGCTTCGATCTTTGTGCCATCGATGAATATGCTTTTGCAGTCGATCTCTCCGGATCCTTTTAAGAATTGTACGAGCTGAACGAAGATATCTTCTGCACACTGCTCAAAATGAAGAGTGCGGAATCTTGCGATGGTGGAATAGTCAGGGGCATCATGCCCCTCAAGAAGATACCAGAAATTGATATCGCGTCTGCATGCGGATTCTATCCCTCTGGAGCTGTATATGCCTTGCATGTATGCATAGATCAGCACCTTTGTCATGATACGTGGGCTTACTTCTATTTTCCCGACGCGGGAATAGGTATCGTACAAGCCAGTCAGATCCATCT
>CAZBFD010000285.1:0-1611 GCA_964491055.1 uncultured Eubacterium sp. | reverse complement strand
TACCCAGACAGCGTTGAAATACTTATTCGCTGTTACTGCGACCTCTTCCCATTTCTTGTCGTCCAGGTCACGCCACTCGACAAATCTGTACCCTGCTGCGACTGGGTCAGCAGGCTTCTCTGTGTATCTAAGGATCGTGCCCGCTTCGATCTCGGCTGGGTCAGGGCTCTCACCCTGTTCACCGGCGTCATACGTCACAACATATTTCCTCGGCTCGCCGAATGTGTATTTCCATATGGCGTCGATCACGGTCATGCCGCCCTTATACGTGACTTCACTGACAATCGGCTCTTCTCCGTTGATCCTGATCCTAAGATCGTCTGGAGCATCGTGCCCCGCGGCAGTGAATTTCACATTGAGATAGTATACATTCTTGTCCCTAAGTGTTTTGTCAGATGTCAGCCACTCAGCAGATGCTGTAAGCCATGATCCGCTCGCAGACTCTGCGACAGCGGTTTTGATCTTCCTCGGCATCCTTGTCGCCGGGTCAGACGCCTGAGGTACCGCAACATCAAGATCCAGATCGCTCACCGCCGGTTCCGGTGCCAGTGTATGCAGCCTCGCGATGATCGTATCAAAATGATGCGAGAAGAGTATCGACTTGACGCTTAATGCCGGCGCAAGATATGCCAGGACCGGCATGTCGTCAGATGAGTTCGGGTCATATCCTATCGCATCTCCGGCATCTTTGTCGATGATAGCAGGAGCAGCGAGCTTAAGCACCGCGTACAGCTCTTCATCGGTAAGACCGAGATCAACGTTCAACTTTTCCTTAAGGAAAGGATTCACTTCACATGCAGCTTCCCAGTAGAAAAGCATCGGGTCCGGATCTCCGTCAAGCATCTTGCACTCTGCAAGATAGCCCCTTATATATTTCTCCAGGACCGCCATTGCTTCCGTCAAATAGTCAAGCGCAGCAGCAAGATCAGCTTCATCCAGCGCCCCGCCGAACACGTTCGCCAGCAGCTTCCCGAGAAGGTCCTGATAATTGTACGTTATCACTTTCTCCGTCCCGTCAGCGAGCTTAACTGTCTCGGTATGATCAGCAGAATACTCCTCACGTGAAGGTATCCTTCTAAGAAGTGCAGTTAAGATACCTTCGACCTTTTCTCTGGCCTTCTCCCTGTTATAATCCTCGGGGATCTCAGCACTGCTCCCGATCTTCTTCAGTTCTTTCTCGAGGTTCTCGTTCGCTTCATTTGTGTCAAGCATATGGTCAACGCCATACCTCACCATTCCCCATGGCGGGATGATCGGGACCAGGTCGTCGCTGCAGACGTAGTTATGGATATATTTATAATCGTCCATGAACTTCACACGCTCAGCTTCATCCTTCGGCTGTGCGACCTGCGGTGATTCGAACGTATACGCATATATCCCCTTGTTCCTTGTACCGAGCTCCGCCGGAAGCTTTGCCGCAAGGAGCCCGGCAAGAGCTCCGCCTCTGCTCTGGCCGGTGATCCAGTACCTTACGTCGCCTTCACCTCCGATGGCAGCGATCGCCGGGAGCACGGCCTCAGCGGCTTTGCTCAGCGCGTAGTGCTCGCCTTCAGAGGTCTCTCCGTTAACTTCGAAGTTCTGCGGCCATCCCTTCATCTTGCCGTTCTTGTC
>CAZBFD010000284.1:0-1637 GCA_964491055.1 uncultured Eubacterium sp. | reverse complement strand
GCGATCCAGAACAGCGCGGCAAGCCTCGATGGAATGTACCCCGCCACATCGTCCATATGCGCTCCGCACCTTCCGAAATAAAGATATCTGTCATTCTTGTAGCCTACCATGGAATCCATGGTATTGATGGCTTTATATGTCATAGCGAGCGGGCCGCCGCCTATCATCATGTAAAACAGCGGACAAACGACGCCGTCGGAGAAATTCTCGGCGATCGTCTCGATCACTGCCTTGGTCACGCCGACCACATCAAGGCGGTCCGTGTCCCGTCCTACGATCCTGCTCACCTGCTTCCTTGCTTTCTCAATGTCAAGGTCAGGCTCCAGATATTTGTACACGTCCATGCTCTCGACCTTGAGGTCGCGTATTGCTACCGCCTGCCAGCACATTATCGTCTGCACGACGAAAAACAATATCACATGTATCCTGAAACAGATGACTGATACTGCCGCCGTCACCGCAAGCGTCCCGAGGACCATGATCCATGCCATTACACGTCCCGCGGCAAGCTCACCCGCCGGCGTCTCCTTGAACACCGCGCGGAGATGCTTCTCCAGGAACGAGATACATTTCCCCATAATAACGACAGGATGCACGAGCCATCTCGGGTCCCCTACGAGGAGATCGATCAGGACCCCGCATACTATCGCAAGTTCTGTATATATTGCTGCTTCTAACAGTTCATTCATATTCTATCAAAATCTTTCCGCTTCATCGGGCCGGCTGCTGCCGGCTGATCAAAGCCTCATCTTCTGCTTTCCATATATTTTCTTGCTGCCTCCACAAAGCGCTCTGCCATGAACGGGTATCCCGCCATGTAGAGATGCGGGAATCCGGCGTATATCGTGTCCCTGGCATAGCCGCACTCCCATTTCCTTCCGGTCAGCGACTTCCCCGCGACGAGGTCGTGTCCGTTCTCTGTGGAATCCCAGTAATGGAATTCATGTACGGACACTGACTCGCCTTCTTTAAGCAGCATATTGTCTTTCGCTGACGAGAGCTCGGCGTAGCCGAACCTCGCAAGGTGCCCGCTGTTCTTTGCTTCGCCAGGCAGTACTCCTACCATGTCGTGGAACACATCGTCATGATCCGCAAGCCTCTTCCCGAGATACAGGAATCCGCCGCATTCAGCGACTACAGGCATTCCGGACAGGATCAGGGTTTTGATGCTGTCACGCATCGAGGCGTTCTTCTCCAGGCCCTCGCAGTAAAGCTCCGGATAGCCGCCTGGTATGTACAGCCCCGACGCACTAGCCGGAACGACCGCATCGTGTAGCGGGCTGAAATACCTTATCTGTGCCCCGTGGTCACGGAGCGTGTCTATCGTTTCCTCATAGATGAAGTTGAAAGCTTCATCCTTCGCCACCGCGATCACCGGAGCATGCTCGCTCTTGTTCTGTGGAACAGCGACCGGTGCCGTCTCCTCTTCATCGTTAGAAAGAGCGATCAGCCGGTCGATATCTATACCCTGCTCCATTGCGTCGGCAAGCTTTGATATACGCGCCGTTAAGTCGTCTATCTCTCCCGCAGTATACAGGCCGAGATGCCTGCTCTTGAACTCTGCTCCGTCCACATGAGGGATATATCCGATAACAGGTATTCCCGTCTGCGACTCGATCACGCCTGACATCTGCTTA
>CAZBFD010000283.1:0-1672 GCA_964491055.1 uncultured Eubacterium sp. | reverse complement strand
TCAGCCGGCTTGTACATTATATCGAACCTGCCCGGCTGCTTCGCACGCTTAAGACCGCGCCTTATCGCATCCTCACTTACATCGAACTTATCCTGCACGAGTAACGCCGTGATAGCCTCCGTAGCATTTATCACCTGATGCTCCCCGCCCATACCGATTTCAATATCCTCGAAATGGACATCTCCGAAAAGGGACAGTCCCCTTTCGGAGGTCTTTTTGGAACTGTTTTCGGATGTATCTCCGAAAAGGGACTGTCCCTTTTCGGAGGACTTTTCGAAGGTCAGACTGTAATCGAATACTGCGCCGTCGGGGCGGAGTTCTTTTATATCGTATTTTGCGATCTTGCGCGTGTCGTAGAGCGGCGAGCCAAGCTCTGCTGCTTTCTTACGGAATACTTCCAGTGCTTCTTCTCGTTCGGTACTCACGACGACCGGGCAGCCGGCTTTGATGATGCCGGCTTTCTCACCGGCGATCTCTGTGATAGTCGAGCCGAGCCTGTCCATGTGATCGTACGAGATCGATGTGATAACAGTTATAACAGGCTTTTTTATGATGTTGGTCGAATCTCCGCGTCCGCCGAGGCCGACTTCCAGAACCGCAACGTTACAGCCGATCTTCTTGAACCAGACAAAAGCGACGGCAGTTACCACTTCGAACTCAGTCGGAGATTCCATGCCCTCGTCAACCATCTGACTGACTTTCTCGAGCACAACATCTGTACACTCTTCCAGCTCCTCATCAGATATGACATGGCGGTCAGCCTCGATCCGTTCGTTGAACTTCTCGATGAACGGCGATGTGTAGATCCCAACGCTGTACCCGGCTTCGATCAGGCTCTCGTAAATGTACCGAGTAGTCGACCCTTTTCCGTTCGTCCCGGCTACATGGATATACTCAAGACCGTCCTGCGGGTCGCCCAGCTTATGCATGAGCACAGTCATCCGCTCAAGTCCGAGACGGCTCCCGAACCTCAGGAATCCCGCTATCTTCTCTTCCGCAGATCTTTTCTCCCTAAGGAATCCCTCTATTGTTTCCTCTGCAGATTTGTTATTCATAGATTTATGCCCCATCAGCATATGCGTTACTGCGCTCTCAGAGCGACCCCGCAGCCATAGGCGAGGACCAGCGAAGAGAGTGCATGTGACGCATTATGCTGCTTGTGCGACTTACTTAATTCGTTTCTGTACGTCTGCGAGCTGCTCGTTGACTTTGGCGAGCATCTCTTTATACTGCTCTTCCTTGTCGCGCTCTGCCTGAACGACTTTCTCCGGTGCCTTGGCAACAAATCCCTGGTTGGACAGCTTCTTCTCGACTCTGTCCACTTCTCCCTCGAGGCGCTCTTTCTCTTTAGTGAGCCTCTTCAGCTCTTCTTCGAAATCTACGAGCTCTGCGAGCGGAATGAACACGACGGCTTTGCTTATTACTTTTGACATCGCGTCGTCCGGCGAGCCTGACTTGTCCGTTATGAACTCTATCTCTGAGATCCCGGCAAGCTCCTGTATGTATCTCTCGCCGTCCTTCAGCGTCTGGAGCGCGTCGCCCTCTGCGAGGATCACTGCTGTGAGCTTCTTTGACGGCGCTGCGTCTGCCTCCGCCCTGATGTTACGGACAGCAGTTATGTAGCCGTAAATACAGCCCTGCTTACTGCCGGGTCGGATGCGACATTTAGTTC
>CAZBFD010000282.1:0-1685 GCA_964491055.1 uncultured Eubacterium sp. | reverse complement strand
GACGAGATAATGAAGGCGAAGACGGTCGTCTGGAACGGGCCGATGGGCGTATTCGAGATGCCGAACTTCGCGCAGGGCACAAGGGCTGTCGCTGAGGCGATGGCCAACACTGACGCAATCACGATCATCGGCGGCGGCGACTCAGCTGCAGCAGTCGAAGGTTTTGGTCTTGGATCAAAGATGACTCACATTTCGACAGGCGGCGGCGCATCGCTCGAGTTCCTGGAGGGCAAAACCCTCCCGGGCATCGCTGTCATCGAGGACATGCCTGAGCAGGATTCAGCAAGAGTTCCGTTCATCTGCGGAAACTGGAAGATGTACAAGACCCCGGACGAGACAAGAGCTTTCGCCGAGGCGTTCAATAAGAAACAGTTCAGGACCGGAAGAAGGATCGGGATCTGCGCGCCATACGTCGACCTCGATGCGCTCAGAGAAGGTTTTGAGGGAACATGGGTCGATTACGGCGCTGAGAACGTGCACTTCCTCGACGAAGGAGCATACACCGGCGAAGTTTCACTTCCGATGCTCAAAGCTATCGGCATGAAGCTTGTCATCATCGGCCACTCTGAGAGAAGAGAATACTTCAACGAGCAGGATGAGACCTGCAACCTCAAGCTCAAGAAAGTCCTTGCAGACAGCGACATCACGCCGATCCTCTGCGTAGGCGAGAAAATTGAGATAAGGAAAGCCGGCGGCGCCCTCGGCCACGTCGAAGCGCAGATCAGAGCAGATTTCGCCGGCATCCCTGCAGGAGACGCCGCAAAAGTCGTAGTAGCATACGAGCCGATCTGGGCGATCGGAACAGGCGAGACCGCGACACCAGAGCAGGCAGAAGAAATGTGCTGGCACATCAGAAACGTCCTCGCCGAGATGTACGGCCGTGCGACCGCCGACAAGATCATCATCCAGTACGGCGGATCCGTCAAGCCGGAGAACGTCAACGAGCTCATGGCCAAGCCAGACATCGACGGAGCACTCGTCGGCGGTGCCAGCCTCGACCCGGACAAGTTCGAAGCCATAGTCAATTTCGAATAGACCTCCAAAAGGGGACAGTCCCTTTTCGGAGCATGATAAAAAGAATAACGATCACCAAAAGGGGACTGTCCCTTTTTGGAGCGTGAATTATTTGCAAGAAATGGGCAGAATCGGCTGTTTTAGTCGATTCTGCCCCTTGATTTTCATGTGTCAGTATGATAAAATATCCTAGTTGTAATGGAGGAATTATTATGTATACATTTTTAATGGTAGTTATGGCGATCGTCAGCGTAGTGCTGATTCTGAGCGTACTGCTTCAGGAGGGCAACAGTGACGGTCTTTCGGGTTCTATCGCAGGTGGTGCCGAGCAGCTCTTCGGTGAGAAGAGGGGCCGCGGATATCAGGGCATCCTCGAGAAGATCACAGCGGGATCTTCCGTGATCTTCATGGTTCTTGCGCTCGTACTCGTAGTGCTGGCAGGAAAGTAGAAAGTTCCGGCAGGGGCAGGGCCCCGGCCGGGATGACAGTCCTGGCAGTACATCTTGATATGTAATTATGGTAAGAGGCGCTTGAACACACAGGCAGCCTCTTACTGACGTTATCGGGATGTTGTGATTAGAAGCTCCGAAAAGGGACAGTCCCCATTCGGAGCGAAACCTCCGAATGGGGACTGTCCCTTTTCGGAGCAAGAGTTGTTTATCTCAGTGACC
>CAZBFD010000281.1:0-1715 GCA_964491055.1 uncultured Eubacterium sp. | reverse complement strand
AGGTTGAGCGATACTGCCATTACGATATATGCGCAGATCGGTACAAGCTGGCCCTGTAGCGAGCTTGAAAGAAGACCTGCCTGGCTCATTAATGTAGCCGCGATGAATCCCGCGATCACGATACCGTAAGATATCGCGGAGTTCTTGGCGTACGGTGAGAGCTTTTTCACTGAAAATTTCTTTTCCATATCTCTCACCTACACTTTCTCCGGCTGTATCTTGCCGAGAAGTCCGGACGGCTTAACGAGGAGCACGATGATGAGCACGCCGAATACGATCGCGTCAGAAAGCTCTGACGAAACATATGCTCTTCCCATGATCTCGATCAGTCCGAGCAGGATGCCTCCGAGCATAGCGCCCGGGATCGATCCGATCCCGCCGAACACAGCGGCCGTGAAGGCTTTGATGCCAGGCATCGCGCCTGTCGTCGGCATGAGTGCCGGATATGACGAGCAGAGGAGCACGCCTGCTATTGCTGCGAGCGCGGAACCGATCGCGAACGTCATCGAGATCGTCTGGTTCACGTTGATGCCCATCAGCCTTGCCGCGTCGTTGTCTTCCGATACGGCGCGCATAGCCTTGCCCATTTTTGACTTCGTGATGAACAGTGTCAGGCATATCATGATCACGATGCACGTGAGAAGTGTAACTATCGACTCAGCAGTGATCGTGAGCTGTCCGTTGAACAGCTTGAGTCCCGGCATGCCGGCAACTACTGAAGTAAATACCTTCGGTGCGCTTCCCCAGATGAGAAGTGCGCTGTTCTGCAGGAAATATGATACGCCGATAGCGGTGATCAGCACCGCCAGCGAGCCTGTTCCGCGGAGAGGCCTGTACGCGAGGCCTTCGATCGTGATGCCCATGCATGTGCAGACGCAGATCGCGATGATGAGGCCGACTACAGGCGGGAGATGCAGGTAGGCGGTCGAGCAGAACGAGATGTACGCCCCGACCATGATAACGTCTCCGTGAGCGAAGTTAAGCATCCTGGCGATACCATATACCATGGTGTAGCCAAGAGCGATGATCGCATATACGCTCCCCAGGGAAAGTCCGTTTACTAAATTAGATAAAAAAACCATAACTTAAGTCTCTAATCATAGTCAGTGAGACGCCGCTTGTGACAGCGGCGCCTCCCTTAATAAATTCTGCTGTAAAAATCTGGCTTTGAACGGATGCTGCACCTCGAGGCACCTGCATCCGATGCTTTGATCGCGTAACTGCCAGGAATTACTGAACGTCTACATACTTGCCGTCCTGGATGACGCAGACAGCTGGCTCTTTGTTGACTTCGCCCTTGTCGTTCCATGTCATTCCTGCACCGGTAAGTCCGTCATATGAGAAGCCTCCAACAACCTTTCCGATCATTGCTTCGCAGATAGTTGCTGCATCCTGATCAGGTGTGAGTCCGGCTTCCTTGAATGCGTTGTAAAGTACATAGATTCCATCATATCCGTCAGCTGCGAACTGGTTAGGAACTTCACCGTACTTCTCCTGGTACTTCTCAACGAAGCTCTTAACGTTCTCTTCCTCAGACCACGGGTTGATAGGTGTCTGCAGGTAAACGCCCTCAGCAAGGCTTGTGTCGAATCCTTCCATATCGAGGATTCCGTCCATTCCGTCTACTCCGAAGAATGTAGGCTCATAGCCCATATCCTTGGCCTGCTTCAGAATAACTGATGCCGGTGTGTAGTAGATCGGGAGCAGGATCAGGT
>CAZBFD010000280.1:0-1717 GCA_964491055.1 uncultured Eubacterium sp. | reverse complement strand
GGCTTTCTGTCGAGCAGCTTCTCAAGTCCGAGGATCTGAGCAGCCTTGTTGACCTTCTCGTCGATCTCCTTCTGAGGAACCTTTCTCAGCTTAAGAGCAAAGCCCATGTTGTCTCTTACTGTCATATGAGGATAAAGAGCATAGCTCTGGAATACCATAGCGATGTCTCTGTCCTTTGGCTCCACATCGTTCATCAGAACGCCGTCGATACGGAACTCGCCTGAGTAGATGTCCTCGAGTCCTGCGATCATACGCAGGGTCGTGGACTTGCCGCATCCTGACGGTCCGACAAAGATGATGAACTCTTTGTCTTTTACTTCCAGATTGAAGTCCTTAACAGCGACAAAGCCGTTAGGATATCTCTTCTGGACATGTTTTAATGATAAACTTGCCATTTGATTTACTCCTTTATTCCAATATACTTATTTTCTATCTTTTTTTGGATCCAGCCGGTACATCGTGACATCCATCTTCACATTGCCGTCCGCCTTGAAAGTAATGTCATCAGCAGACGGATCTGTGTAGTATGTAAGCGACATCACCTGCTCGCCGTCATTTATGAATACTTCTGTGCTCCATTTATCTATGAGCATCCTCAGTGTGATGCGCCCTTTTCTTGAGCGCACCCTGACGGTCCTTGCAGCCGGGATGTCTCCGGCCTGTCCCGATCTGGTCCTGTCTACCGTTATGATAGACTGGTCCGGCCTGTATTTTAATTCTGTATAGTATTTATCGTTTTTTGCAAACCTGATGCAAAGCTCTTTGTAATTGTCCCCTTCGCTTCCTGCGCGGATGATGAGTTCTGCAGAGCGTCCCTTCACTCCGTCAAGGCTTTTCTCTTCAGATCCGACCCTGACGTCTTTGTGTTCGACTCTTTCAGCTCTCATGGTTTTGATCTCTCTTACAGGCCTCTGACAGAGCTTCCCGCTTCTCGTAAAGAGTTCACGCGGTACTGTCATCTGGCCGAAGATCTTCATCGACTTGTCATGCTTCATCGCATTCTGCGGATCCTGCATCCAGCCGATCATTATATTTCTTCCGTCGGGAGCCTGGAGGACCTGCGGAGCGTAAAAGTCAAGTCCTGAGTCGACCGGCTCATATCTGTACCTTCCGGTCAGCGGATCTTCATACGGCCGGAACTTTCCGGATTCATCATCAAAACCTCCGAGCATATAGCAGACGTTGTTGCCTTTAGGGAATCTTATTGATCCGTCGGCTTCCTCCGCCTCCATGTCCATTGGGCTTGCGATGAGCACGTATTCCGAGCCCGACCTGAAAAAGTTCGGGCATTCCCACATGATGCCGATCTTGAACTTGTCTTCGAACAGTACGCTGTCCCTGCGCCAGTTTCTGGCATTATCGCTTTTATAGATAGTAAGCTGTGTAATGCCCCCGTTTCCGGTGTTGGCGTTAGCTGCGAGCGCGCTGTACCTTCCTTCTCCGGTCTTCCATATATATGGGTCCCTGAATTCATGAGGATCTCCTCCTTCAGGAAGATCATCCTCGCTTATTACAGGATCATTTTCGAGCTTCACATAATCCCTGCCGTCTCCGATAGCTATGCACTGGCTCTGCTTCCAGCGGTGGTCCGGATCATCTTTATCCTCAGTACATCCTGTGTAAATCAGAAGATGCATTCCGTCCGTCGTTGTCACAGCTGACCCTGAAAAACATCCCATTCTGTCCTGATCTGAATCAGGCGCGAGCGCGCACGGGA
>CAZBFD010000279.1:0-1718 GCA_964491055.1 uncultured Eubacterium sp. | reverse complement strand
GGATACACTTTTTCCAAGTGGTACCTGGATCCATACTGTACGAAAGAAGCGGACCTAGGCACAATGGAGATGCCGGATCAGGATATCACTGTATATGCCGGCTGGGAAGTTGAATGGTACGTTGTAAACATTGATCCTAATTATGGTGAACTGAATCCGCTTAATGGTGAAGGTATTCCGACTGGTACAGGTTCAACATATTTCTGGCAGACCGTTGAGAGAGAGCCTATCGCAGAATATAACTATGTAGAGAGAAATTATGTGGAGTCCAGCTCAGGATCTTTCTACTACGTCTATCATCCGGGAGATGGTAATGGCAGCACTGAATGGCCGGACCGCTATACTTATTATACTAAAGATCAGAGCAAGGCCACAGAGGATACGACATTTGAGTATTCTCCCGGAACATACAATTATGCAGGATGGTATGAAGTATACGAGGATGGTACTGAGGCGGAGAAACCGTACGAGTTTGGTCAGCGAACAGACCATAATACTACGCTCAGGCTCCACTGGAAGAAAAATGGGTTATATTATATCAAATACAATGCGGTTGTAGATGATGTACATGGCCGTATGGATGATGAAGACCGCAGTGAAGAGCTGTTTGCCGACTATGAGTATACAGATTACGCTAATGTTGTCGTTACACATTCAGCCGTTGCGCCGACCGGATATACATTCGTCGGCTGGAAAGTTCGCGGAAGCGACGGCAGTACTATATACAAACATGGACAGAAATTTACTCTTCACGCTGAAGACGCTGTTCGTACAAGTGGTAAGGATGTAGTTTATCTCGATGCGGTTTATGTAAAGGCAGACACAGCTACCCTGATCTATGATGCAAATGGAGGCATCATAGCTTCCGATGGAGCTGATTTCGGAGCTATACCAAGCTCTACGGGAAGCGACCCTGTTAAGGTATCAGCTACTGTTACTGCAGACGCAAAAAGTGCTACTGTTTCAGGGCTTGTGAACAATTCTGAATTCATTCTGAGCAACGGTACGGGCTTCAGCTACACAGATACAGAAAGCGGTATTACTTATACGTTAGCCGGATGGAGCAATAAGCAGGTATATGATCCTGATGATCCAGAGGCCGAGCTCTATCAGTTAGGCGGGACATACGGGGTAGACAGTGAAGAGCCGGAAACCATATATGCTGTATGGAGCACTACGTTCACATATTATCTGAACAATGATGAAGCTACCTGGGGCGGACCGCTCGAAGGATTCTTATGGCCTGCACCTTACGTTTACCATGAAGATACAAAGACGCATACTCAGATAGTATACCTTAACTCAACTGTATCAGAGCCTGAGTATATCCCTTCGGCACTTCCTGTTGACAGCAGCGTATTCCGCTATTGGGCAACTAAGAGTGGAACGCAGGAGGACCCTGTTTATACACAGTATATCTTCTCGCAGCCTGTGACGGGACCGCTTGATCTCTATGCTTACTGGGAAGAACAGGAAGTAAAAGTACACGCTATAGACGCTTCAAAAGAGAATCTTTCAGAAAAGACAACCAGTGATGAGGGGTGGACTGTACAGAACATCAAAGTGGGAACTACAGAGATCACTCTGGACTCTAGCTCGACGTATGTGACTCATCCGACAGACTATGCTTTTGCCTTCGCAGCTGCAGGTACCGATAAGGATTCTATATCTGAAGACGACGCTGTTACGGCTATAAAGTACGACAGTATAAAGAAATG
>CAZBFD010000278.1:0-1736 GCA_964491055.1 uncultured Eubacterium sp. | reverse complement strand
CCGCTCTTGTTCGTCGGCTTCATGGTGTATCTCTTCGTCCCGGCGATCTCTCTTATCGTCTCATTATCAAAAGCTATTTTTACGATAAGGAGCATGTCGGTACATGTCGTGTAGTTGTTATTGTCGCTTATCCCTGCCGGGTTGGAGAAGTGGGTGTGCTTGCAGCCGATGTTCTTCGCGGTCTTGTTCATCTGCTTGACGAACTTGTCGACTTTACCGGAAGACGCCTCGGCGAGAGCGAACGCAGCATCGTTCCCTGACTGGACCAGTGCGCCGTAAAGGAGCTGCTCTACAGTTACGATCTCGCCTTCCTTAAGGCCTGCCGTCGACCCACCCTGTGAGGCTGCCTTTTTAGAAACTGTAACCTGCTTGTCCAGCGGCGTGTGCATTACGGTCACGATCGCTGTCATGAGCTTGGTCACGCTGTAAGGCTGGAGCTCACGCTCCTCATCTTTGGTGAATACGACCTCGCCTGTGTTCTCGCAGTACACGATGCCTGCCTTCGCTTTGATCGTAGGCTCAAGAGCAGCATATGACGCCGCAGGAAGCATCATGCTCCCGATCAAGATCATCATGAGCACGAGCACGGCAAAGCGCGTGCTCACATACCTGCGAGCACGCACCTTAAAGCTTTTAACATCTGAATCATTCTGTGTCCATGTTCTCATAAACACATTTCCCCTTTTGATCCCTTTACCCGATTATGTGCTGTTGTCTATTTGTTATTCTTCTCGAATTCCTGCATGAACGCGATCAGCTTGTCCACGCCCTCTTCAGGCATAGCGTTGTAGATGCTGGCGCGCATCCCGCCGATGCTCCTGTGTCCGTTCAGGTTGATGAATCCCTGTTCTTTCGCTTCTGCAACGAACTTCTTGTCCAGGGCTTCGTCCCCTGTCACGAATACGACGTTCATGATGGACCTGTCCTTCTCCCTTACAGGAGCTTTGTACAGGTCTGAAGCGTCAATGTAATCATAGAGCTTTTTCGCTTTTCTCACATCGATCTCATGCATGGCGTCGATTCCGCCGAGGGTTTTGATGTACTTGAAGACCTCGCCCGCGACGTAGATCGTGAAGCATGGAGGTGTGTTGTACATCGAGCCGTTATCCGCGTGGATAGCGTAATCCATGTAGACCGGGCAGTTCTCCGGCGCCTTGCCGACAAGATCCTCGCGGATGATCGCGATCGCGCACCCTGCCGGGGCGATGTTCTTCTGGACGCCCGCGTAGATCAGGCCGAACTTGCTGACGTCGACCTTTTCGCTCAAGATGCATGAAGACATGTCAGCCACGAGCTCTGCGTCGCCTGTATCAGGGATATACGGGTAGTGGCTCCCGTAGATCGTGTTATTGAAACAGATGTGTACGTAATCAGCGTCAGCCCTGAAGTCGTCCCTTGTGAGCTCCGGAATATATGTGAAGGTAGCGTCCTCTGATGAAGCCGCGACCTTGACGTCACCGTATTTCTTTGCTTCCTTCATCGCTTTCTTTGCCCAAGCACCGGTCACCACATAGTCAGCCTTGTGTGAGCCAGTCATGAGATTAAGCGGCACCATTGAGAACTGTGTCGTCGCGCCGCCCTGGATGAACAGGACCTTATAGTTGTCCGGGATATTCAGCAGATCCCTGAGATCCGCCTCAGCTGCCTCTATTATCGCCATGTATTCCTTGGATCTGTGGCTCATCTCCATTACAGATTCGCCAGTTCCCTTGTAGTTGAGCAGATCATCCCTCACC
>CAZBFD010000277.1:0-1757 GCA_964491055.1 uncultured Eubacterium sp. | reverse complement strand
GACCTGAGTGGCGCCTCAGATCTCGCAGACACCTCTTCAAACGTTCCGTCTATTCTGACCACATGCATGCTGTTAAGCCCAAACCATTCTTCTATCTTGCGGTCAAGCTCAGCTTTAAGCGCATCTATATCAGGCATAACATCGACATCGAACGTTTTCTCCCCACTGAGAGCCGCGACCGACGCGAACGGCACGCCCTCATCAAGATCAGCTTCGGTGACTGAACCGTCGTCAGTTGCCTTATAGCAGTGTCCGCCTGCCACTATCATCTCACCATTGACATCTTCAAATGTTCCGAGCCCGGTGTCGCCATGCTTCAGTAATTCCCCTACAGTTATTACTGCACGTGTATATCCTGTCATAAGCGACTGCAGAGTTGCCACCTGAAACATTTTACTGCCCATAATTACCTCCAAATCATGACAATGGGAACAGCCCCAAATCACATCCTTTTTACCACATGTTTTTTATTCTTTTTATCCATGAGAACTGTGTGCCCCAATTACTTTTCTTCCATATGTTTATAATGTGCGTAGCGCTTCTCTGCGTCGTCTGCGCCGATCGCAAACAGAGTCTCCGCATTCTCCGGGAACGTCCTCTTAAGTGCGCTGTACCTCGTCTCGCCGTCGAGGAATTCTTCATATCCCATTGCCGGCGCCTTGGAATCCAGCATAAATGGCTGTTCCTTCCTCGGGTCGTATCTGTAAAGCAGCCAGTAGCCTGAGTCGACCGCGCGCTTCATCTCTTCCTGGACTTTGTTCATGCCGTTCCTGATGCCGTGTGATACACATGGCGTGTAAGCCACGATAACGCTTGGCCCGTCGTACTCTTCGGCTTCCTTCACAGCCTTTATCAGCTGGTTCGGGTCTGCGCCCATCGCGACCTGTGCGACATAAACATTGCGGTAGCTCATCATGATCCCGCCGAGATCCATCTTCCTGCTGCGCTTACCGCTGGATGCAAACTGCGCGACAGCACCGATAGGCGTCGCTTTACTGCTCTGTCCGCCGGTGTTCGAGTAAATTTCTGTGTCGATGACAAATACATTGACATTCTCGCCGCTCGCAATGACGTGAGCCAGGCCTCCAAATCCGATATCATACGCCCAGCCGTCGCCGCCGTACATCCAGAACGTCTTCTTGGCCAGCTGGTCCCTATGCATCAAAATCTCGTTCGCAAGCTCCACGCCGCTTTGTCCTTTGCCATCAGCAAGATCTATCAGATCCTCTCCTGTTTCTCCTGCTTTCCCGAGCAGATCGCAAAGTCTGTCGGAAGCTTTTCTGGAACCCTCAAAGTCATCATAGCTTTCCAGGTAGTTCCTGCAGGCGTCTATAAGCTCAGCCCTGAATGAAGCCGCCTTATCAGCACTGCTCCTGTAGCTATCCTCTGCGTCAAGACCGTCAGGCGCGTGCTCCATCACTGAAAGCAGCTGCTCGACATGTGCCCGTACTGCTTCTCTCTGCTGCCTTACCGACAGGAACATCCCGAGGCAAAGCTCTGCGTTGTTCTCAAACAGCGAGTTCGTCCATGCCGGTCCGAAGCCTCTGTCATTTACTGTATATGGTATACCGGGCATCGGTGCTCCCCATGCCTGTGAGCATCCTGTGCCGTTTGCCCAGTAAACACGTTCTCCAAAAAGCTGTGTCAGGAGCTTTGCGTAAGGCGTCTCGCCGCAGCCTGCGCATGCCGCAGAGAACTCCACGAGCGGCTGCCTGAACTGGCTTCCCTTGACCGACCACCTGCTTAATAGCTCGCCC
>CAZBFD010000276.1:0-1758 GCA_964491055.1 uncultured Eubacterium sp. | reverse complement strand
GAACAAACTTAATATTCTACAGCCAAATTATACGGCATTTGAGAAAACATATCAATTACGAATTCCATTAGAAACAGAAATTTTGATTCCTCAAAATGACAGCGTGAGATTACTGAGCCGGCTTGTGGAGGAGATGGATCTGACCGGCTTGTATGATACCTATTCCCGGATCAGGAAAATAGAAGTAAGCCCACGCATCATGACGAAGATCCTGCTCTATGCGTACATGCAGGGCATATACAGTTCAAGAGGAATCGAATCCGCCTGCAGACGTGATATCAACTTCTGGTTCCTTCTTGAGGGGCATGATGCCCCTGACTATTCTACGATAGCGAGATTTCGTACATTTCATTTCGGCTTGTGTGCCGAAGATATCTTCGTTCAGTTTACACGATTTCTGAAGGAATGCGGTGAGATCGATTGCAGAAGCATCTTCATTGATGGCACTAAGATTGAGGCAAACGCCAATAAGTATTCGTTTGTATGGAAAAAAGCAGTAACCAAATATGAAGCAAAGCTTCTTGAAAAAGTTGCCGCTTCATTCGGGGAATGGATTGAAAGATATGGACTTTCAAGCGCTTCCAGCGGTGAAGTCTCAAAGGAAAATCTTAGTAAAGCAGCCACGGAGCTCAAAGAGATCTGCAATGAGGAACACATAGAATTTGTAAGCGGTAAAGGAAACCACAAGACACAGCTGCAACGTGATATTGAAACTGCAGAAGAGTATCTTTCAAAAATGGAAGAATATGATGAAGCCATCAGCATATGCGGTCAGAGAAACAGCTACTCCAAAACAGATCACGATGCCACATTCCTGCACATGAAAGAAGACTATATGCGCAATGGACAGCTCAAACCGGGGTACAACCTTCAGGTCGGCTCGGATTCTGGTTACGCTGTATGGGCTGCACTGTTTCCTGACCCGAACGATACAAAAACGCTCATTCCATTTCTGACCGGGCTTGAAGAGAAACTGAAATTCAAATATGGCACCGTGGTTGCTGATTCCGGATATGAGAGCGAGGAAAATTACACATATCTGGAGAAACAAGGCATCAGGGCAATGATCAAGCCGATGAACTACGAGATATCCAAGACACGGAAATACAAGCATGATATCAGCCGTAAAGAAAACATGGAGTATGACAGTGAAAACGATCAATATACATGTAAAGCCGGTAAAAAGCTGAAAAAGCTATACGATCGCAAAATGAAATCTACTGCTGGATATCGCATAATATCTTCGATTTACGAGTGTGAAGACTGTAAAGATTGTCCCTTCAAGAGCAAATGCATAAAAGGCAATAATTCTAAAACACCCTTCGAAGAACGAAAGAAACGCCTTAATGTATCCAGGGCATTTGAAAGGCAGCGCAAGGCAAGCCTTGAAAGGATCATCACAGAAGAAGGATGCATGCTTCGGGTGAACAGAAGTATTTATGCCGAAGGGGTCTTCGCTGAGATGAAAGAAGACCGTAAGTTCAAAAGATACCTGTGTCGTGGCAAGCCTAATGTATTGACAGAAACGTTTCTCCTTCTGCTTGCACAGAATATCGAGAGGCTGCACAGGAAGATCCAGAATGCAAAGACAGGAGAACACTTACATCCTTTGAAAGTGGCGTAGATATTATTCGAATAACAGGTAAAACAATTCTGTATTAGTGTGCTCGAAAAGGAGTATGGTATGATTTCAGCGAAAGTGTCGAGTGTGTGAAAGGTTTTCTGTAAATAGAAACCTTCTATGAAAATTTTAGAGAT
>CAZBFD010000275.1:0-1769 GCA_964491055.1 uncultured Eubacterium sp. | reverse complement strand
ATACATCGTCTCCATCGCCGTCACCAGATCGAACTCCCCGTCAAGGAAAGGCATTTGTTCTACTTTAGCTTTCTCGATCCTGCAGCGCTCATATTTGATCGCTTCCGCGTTCAGCACTCTGGAAAGCGAAATACTCTCATCTGAATGGTCGATCCCTTTCACTATGCTGCCTTCAGAGAGCCGCAGCATTTCATGGATAGCCGCGCCGCCGCCACAGCCAACGTCCAGGATCTCCATACCCGGCCGCCACTCAATAAAGCCGAAGCCCCACTCACGAAGCGGCTTATGATGCTCATTCATCCGCATCAGCATCGCAGTACCCGTGTCCCCCGCCGGGAACCCCGGATCCTCCTTGACTTTCGGCTCCGCCTCATTAACAGGCTGCCTGTCATTTAGTACTTTATCGTTCTGATTAATTCCTTTATTGTCCAGCCCTTCCGCGGCTTTCAATTCATCAGACATTTTGATCTCCATTCTGCCACCATAACCAGCAGCATATACAGTCACTACCTGACCACATTGTACAACAACTACAAAAAATATGGTAAAAATCTTTCTTTTCTCCACTAACCTTTTTCTTGCCATTTCATATTGACAGTGTATGGGGAAAGAAGTAGCGTATACACACCACACAGGCAGCACAACATCAAAGCCGTGAACATAACATACGCAAACAAGGTTTTGATGTCACATAAAACTGCCGACAATATCAAAAGCACAAGGGATTAGGGGAGGAAATGAAAAATGTATTTGATCACAATCGCGGACAGACAACTGATGATGACAGACGATCTCATCGATGAAACAACAAAACGGCTGAATAAGTATAGCCACTTGCCTCATAGGACTCTGGTGCTTAGAGTCAGAGGAGCTGGCCTGGAAAATTACTATGCTCAAGAATGGAAAGATGGCATAAAATCTGTGTACCCTCTAGGGAAATCAAACAACAAAACCGTGATCGCATATAAGCGGCAGCGCTATCTTCGTGATAAGCTGAAGATCCTTATTACCAACAAGAAAGGATTGAAACAGTTTCTGAAACTATACAAAGATTACTCCCCTGAAGCAATTCAGGAAAAGCTGCCCACATCATACAAAGGCCTGACAGTAAATAGCTATGAAGACGACGGGCTTCAATGTTTTTCTTCTCAATACAAACATTTACCTGAAAGTATAACAAAAGATGAGAGATTTCAGGAACTGGTCGCCTGGGCACATGAACCATATAAAAGGAATCCTGCAAAGCTCCCCGATGATCCAAATATTGCAAGAGACGGAACTCCTATGCGATCAAAAGGAGAATGCATGTGGTGGGACAACATCCTATTTGAGGAATTACCTTGCAGGCCAGATCCGGAAATTGAAATTCAAGGTAAAAGCGGACAATGGCACAAACTGTATCCTGATTTCGTCTTTAAATGCTTTGATGGCACCTATATCTTTGTAGAGCATTTCGGCGGTTGGGGTGATGAGGATTACGCAGAAAGGAACAAACGAAAAATCCAGGAATACCTTGACTGTGGATACGTACTCGGAGATAACCTGATCGTCACGAGCGACAATGCAGATCATCGAACTAATGAACTGGCGATAATAAATGCTCTACAGATAATAAAACAACGAATGTTTATGTAATACAGATAACGTTGGGATGAACTTCCGTTACCAAATTGCGTAATTCACAGGAATTCTGCCACCAAATAAGCAATATTCTATTTTTGGTAACGGAATGAGCTTGTTCTCATAGGCTGTTCGTCACCAAAACACTA
>CAZBFD010000274.1:0-1780 GCA_964491055.1 uncultured Eubacterium sp. | reverse complement strand
ATTGATTTATAATCATACAAAGAATATAATAAACATGTATATTGTTTTGTTTTGGGATGTGTATGCTCCGAAAGGGGACTGTCCCCAATCGGAGGTAAACCTCCGAAAAGGGCCAGGTACGATTCGGAGGTAAAAAGAAGATAGGAGTCGTATGAAAGATTTTGTTTTTGATTTGATTGAGCAGGAAAAGAGCAGGCAGCAGGATGGGCTGGAGCTGATCCCGAGTGAGAACTATGTATCGAATGAGGTGCTGGAAGCGATGGGGTCGGTACTCACGAATAAGTATTCTGAGGGTTATCCTAGTTTTGAGGGTGTGACGGACTGGGATGACGAGGAGCTGGCCAAGGAAATACTGCCGAATTACAGATATTATGGCGGGCAGAGGAACGTGGACAGGATCGAGCGCCTTGCGATAGCGAGGGCTTGCAGGCTGTTCCACGCGGACCATGCGAATGTGCAGCCGCACTCGGGTGCTAACGCGAACGAGGCTGTGTACTTCTCATGGTGTGACCCGGATGATAAGATCCTTGCGATGTCGCTTGCGGCGGGCGGCCACCTTACACATGGCGCGCCGGTAACGCGTGCCGCGAAGATTCTTAATTTCATAAGCTACGGCGTGACGGAAGACGGCGGAATCGACTATGAGGAGATGGAGCGTCTTGCTCTGTCAGAGGACATCAAGCTGATCCTTGTCGGTTATTCGGCGTACATGAAGCTTCCGGACTTTGACCGGGTCGCCCGGATCCACAAAGCCGCCGAGGAGAAGTGGGGGCACGAGATTTTGCTCATGGCTGACATGGCGCATGTCGCGGGCCTCATCGCGGGCGGCGTTCACCCGAATCCGCTGGACCACGGCTTCCACGTGATGACGACGACGACACACAAGACACTCCGCGGGCCGCGCGGCGGGTTGATCCTTTCGAAGGGCAAAGTCTCGTCACCTCTGTCAAAGCCTGAGAAGAAGCTTGAGAACATCCCAGCGCTCATCGACAGAGCCGTGTTCCCTGGGACGCAGGGCGGACCGCTCGAGCACACGATCGCGGCCAAGGCGGTCGCTTTCGGAGAGGCACTTCAGCCAGAGTTCAAGGAGTACGCGGCGAAGATCGTCGAGAACGCAAAAGTGCTCGCCGACGAGCTGAAGAAGCAGGATTTTGTTCTCCAGGGCGGCGGCACTGAGAACCACCTCATCCTGATCGACGCGAAGTCAAGCTTCGGGATCGACGGAAAGTTCTACGAGCAGGTTCTTGACAGAGTCGGGCTCACGCTCAACGCGAACGCGCTCCCATCAGACGGCGCAGGATCATTCAGGCCGTCAGGAGTCCGTCTCGGGACACCGGCCGTGACCACAAGAGGCCTCGGCCCGGAAGAAATGAAGAAACTCGCCGTCTGGATGCGTAAAGTCGCAGACATCTGCCAGAAAGCCGGCTCCGACCAAAACCTCGACGCCTACGCCGACGAGCTCAAGGCTATCAGAGAAGAAGTAAGAGAAGTCGCCAGAAAGTACCCGCTGTGGTACTAGCTGCGGGGTTTTATATGGCGATATTTAACAGAGCGAACATACTGCTCCCGCAAAAGGAGCTTCTGGAATACTGGCCGGTGATCGCGTGCGACCAGTTCACGTCGCAGGCTGAGTACTGGGACAAGGTGAGGGATACCGTTAAAGGGCATCCCTCGACTTATGATTTAATATACCCGGAAGCTGAGATGACCGGCGGGCAGAACAACAATAATAGCAGCGAGCACGTCGATAACAGCGGTGAGCATGGAGAGCACGATCGCG
>CAZBFD010000273.1:0-1808 GCA_964491055.1 uncultured Eubacterium sp. | reverse complement strand
TAGGTCTCTTGGCACCGTACTTGGAACGGGCCTGTCCTCTTTCTGCAACACCTGCTGTATCAAGAGTTCCTCTGATGATGTGGTATCTGACACCAGGGATATCCTTGACCCTGCCGCCTCTGATCAGAACGACACTGTGCTCCTGGAGGTTATGACCGATTCCAGGGATGTATGCCGTTACCTCGATACCGTTCGTCAGACGTACCCTTGCTACCTTACGAAGCGCTGAGTTAGGCTTCTTAGGCGTAACAGTCTTTACAGAAGTGCATACGCCTCTCTTCTGCGGGGAATTGTTGTTCGTTGAGACATGTCTCAGAGAGTTCATTCCCTTACCAAGAGCAGGAGCGTTGGACTTCTTGACAGAACTTGTTCTTCCTTCACGTACCAGCTGATTAATGGTAGGCATTCATATTCTCCTTTCTTCAATTATTTTTCGCACGCGCAAAGCGCGCCGGAACAATTTCCGCGCACTCTAACACTTGCAGCGGAAGCTCGCGCTTCCGTTTTCTGAGAGCAGCAGCTCTCACTTACTACGAGCATTGTTCAAATTTCAATGAATTACGCCCATAATTATGGCAAGTCCGAAGACCAAAGCCAAATGAAATTTTACCACAACAATAAAATCAATGCAAGTAATTTTATCAATCAGTATCTTTTTGCTTTTATCAATCAGTATCTTTTTGCTTTAGGCAGTATCATCTTGCGGATCAGCTCATCCACAGCCTCAGCATTTATCTTGCCGTTTATACTATCTGCAGTCAAAAACAATGTTTCATTCAACTTATAGCCATTTTTCAGATATAGATGTATCCTTCTGAGTGCGTTTGCCAGATAATCATCGTCGCCTAATTTTCCTAGATGTTCAATTATGATCAAGCTCCCATTATTACATAATATTACAAAATCCGGGCATACTTTTACAATTTCTCCATCATCATTCTTCAATTTGATCTCCATATCATACTTGAACACTACTCTATACCCTTTTATGATACAATAAATGATCAGCTCAGATTTGGATCTTGTTTTCATACCATCCGGAGCTGCATTACAATCATCATCCAAAGGATAATCGTTTCTCTTTACGATCCGCTTCCATTCCTCAGGATCAACTGCCCAGGCAGCTTTATTGACAAGACCGCTCTCATCTCTATATAGTGGATCTATTAGTTCATCTATTGAATCCGGATCATATGGAATTATCTTCCCAACTGCCTTTTCCAGCACTTTCTTATTCTTTACGAGCACTTTAAGCATTTCTTCATCATATTTTCTCTGCTTGATTTTTATTACTTCATCATCTTCTGCTCCACCCAGCTTGACTGATATTCGTTTCCCGTTACGCATCACCCGCTTATAATATATGATTCCTTTTTTTGTATATTGGACTCGGAGGCAAACACTTCCTCCCTGTCCGAGAAGTCCACCTTTACCTACATCGATAATACCTTTGTAATGTGTTTCGATAGCTTTAATCATCTCATCCGTATCATTTAATTCTTCCTTGATCAATTCATTAGTATTAAAATACATTGCTTGTCGTGTTCCTTTCTATTACTTCTTTTGATCATGTACTTTTTCCCGATTCAACAACTTGACATTGCACTATTATTTTTTCATTTTCCTTATACATATCACGATCCACGTATTTTCTTTTGCATATATCGCTCTACATCTTTATATCACCACCTTCTTCACGCATCCGCCGGCGCCGAAATCGTACAAATGGTCATCATTCCAAACAAAACCTGCTTTCACGGTCACAGATATTCTCTGACACACTTACTTCTGTGCCCGCCGGCGCCGAA
>CAZBFD010000272.1:0-1812 GCA_964491055.1 uncultured Eubacterium sp. | reverse complement strand
ATCTCAAACAGCTTCTGCTGTACATATTCAGTATCGTTCATCTGCTTGTCCTGTTACCTGTTCACTGATCCGGTAATGCTCTGGTTATTAACAATTGTAGCCCTTCACCCTGGCAGGTGTCAAAAAAACAATACCCCTCAGCATAATTTTTCTACGGGATGCAATAAATCCGGCGCTGAATGTGTTTATTTAGTAGAAGGCAGTAATAAGATGCTGAAAAAACCGTATCGGGCAATATGGAAGCAACAGATCAGAGGAGGAGATCAAAATGAAAAATATCAGAAAAGCAGCAGCGGTCGGGGTCTTGATCGCAGTGACTATCGTGATGACCGTCACATCGTTTGCGGGATCCGGGATCACGAAAAAAGACGCGGAGAAGATCGCGCTCAGGGACGCAGGAGTGAAGAGGTCTCAGGTCAAACGTTTTGAGAGTGAGCGCGAGCATGGAAAGTTTGAGATCGAGTTCGTGAAAAAGTCAGACGGGACTGAGTTTGGATATGAGATTACGAAGAAGGGCAAGGTCAGTGAAAAGTCGGTGGAATATGTGTATGAGAAAAATCACTCCACAGATAAGATCGGGAAGAAAGCCGCGCGGAAAAAGGCGGCGAAGCACTCCGGCGTGAGCTATAATAAGGTAAAGAAGGGTACATGCAGATACGAGTACGACAACGAGGATAAAGAAGGTAAGTATGAAGTGACTTTTAAGAGCGGCGGATACAGGTATGAATATGATATACTTGCGCCGACAGGGACAGTCATGGAGTATGATAAAAAACTGAATGGACAACAGTAAAACGTATGAGAAGCTGATATCAGAAATTGCAGGCGGCAACAGAGAATCCTTCAGGGTACTATATGAAGCGACGAAGGACGCCGTCTACGGGTTTGCGTTGTCGATTCTTCGCTGCAGGCAGGACGCAGAAGACGTTATGCACGACGTATACATAAAGATCTGGACTCAGGCCTCGTCGTATTCACCCGGTGGAAAGCCGCTTTCATGGATTCTGACTATCGTACGGAACCTCAGCCTTAACAAGCTAAGAGATACCAGGCGGACAGATGATGTCCCGGACGATGTGCTTCCGGAGCCGGCTGATCCGGAAAACGCGATAGAGCAGGCGACAGACCATATGGTGCTCAATGCAGCAATGTGTGTGCTCACACGTGAAGAACGCGAGATCGTGGTGCTCCATGCGCTGACCGGATACAGGCACAGGGAGATCGCCGAAATTCTGGATATTCCACAGGGTACGGTGCTGTCCAGATACAACAGGGCACTTAAGAAGATGAGAAAAGAACTGGAAGGAAAGGAGGATGCAGAATGACTGATATCGAGATCGAAGAGAAGCTCGCAGATGACATAAGATACGAGACTCCTGACATTCTTGACGGGCTCATGAGTGAAGTCGGTACCGATGTATCGGAGACAGCTGATGCAGACAGACGTGATGTATCCCCGGTCAGGATCCATATCGTCAGGATGTTCGCGGGACTCGCAGCTGTGCTTTTGATCTTCATAGGCGGTGGGATCCTGATGAATGAGCAGCACAAGACGTTCGCAGTAGTAGGTCTTGATGTCAACCCGAGCATAGAGATCGCGATCAACAGAAGCGAGCATGTAGTATCTGCCGAAGCGTTTAATGAAGACGGCCGGAAAGTGCTCGCAGACATGGACTTAAAGGGGAGCGACATCAATACTGCGTGCAATGCGGTGATCGGTGCCATGCTGATCAAAGGATATCTGACAGACGAATCTAATTCCATGCTCGTTTCAGTTCGTGCAAGGGATCCCGAGCAGGGCAAGGCGATCGA
>CAZBFD010000271.1:0-1847 GCA_964491055.1 uncultured Eubacterium sp. | reverse complement strand
TCAAGCTGCAGGGCGGCGGCACATCTGATAACGCTTCATTTACGGCTGTCGCGGCTGACGGCGCTGCGATCGCGGCAGCTACGGACGTTACAGATTACAAGCCGGTAAAGACCATGTACCTGAATAACGAGGAGCCGCGCTCCCGCTCACTTGGCATACTTTCGGACCGTATCGTGACATATGGCGTTGAGAAGCACAGCGAGTCGTTCATAAAGAACGGGACATACGTGACGATGCCTTGCCCTTACTGCAGGCACAAGATAAGCTTCGGCCCGTTCAACACTGACGGGATGGGACGCTTTGTCTGCACTGGCTGCGGATATCACAGCGATGCGCACGCAAAGTACGAGATACGCGATGTGGATTTTGACCGAAAAGAGTTCACATGTGAAGGCGTCACATTCCCGATGCCTTACGACATGCCGTACATGCTGTACAACTATGCTTCGGCGATCGCCGTGGCGGAGGACCTGGGCGGGATAAGCCCGGCGGATGCGGCAAAAGCCTTCTCATCGTTCAAGAACGTCGGCGGACGCTATGAGGTCTTGAAATATAAAGGAAAGACGATCAAGTACATGAGGATCAAGCAGGAGAACCCGGAGACTCTCCAGAGCACGCTGAACGTCATCGCGTCTGATAAAGAGAGCAAGATGGTGATCCTGGGGCTGTATCCTGTGGCGGACTATGTGCCGTACTACACGAATACGTTCTACGCGTTCGACTGCGACTTCTCGGGCGTTGTGAGCTCGGGCGTCGAGAAGTATTTCTGCTTCTCGGACCCTGTATGCTATGACGCGGCTGACAGGCTGCTTTATGAGGGCGTAGACCAGAGCCTGATATCGATCGACCCGAAGGACAATCCGGAGACGATACTAAGCGAGATAGAATCCTGCGAGACGGATGACATCTACATCATCACATGGATGCACATCTTCCAGAACCTGCAGGCATACGTGAAAAAGGAGGGGCTGGACAAATGAGTGAATTCAGAATAGGCTGGCTTTTCCCTGACACGCTGTTCCTGCACGGGGAGCGCGGAAACGTGCTCGCGCTCGCGAAGTATGCTGAGCTTCTCGGGTTCGACCACTCCGTCACGAAAATAGATTTTGACACAGAAGATTTTGATCCGATGTCGTACGATGTGCTGTTTGCGGCGCCTGGCGAGATCTCATCTTTCCCGTACGTCCGCGACTGGCTGCTCCCGTACAAAGACCGGTTGTCGGAATACATCGAGGCCGGCCATCCGCTCGTCGTCACAGGAACGACATGCGGCCTGTTCGGGAAGAAGATAAAGCGTGCCACAGGAACAGAGATGGAAGGCCTTGGGATCATGCACTCGACTATGACAGAGCGCGGATACATATACGGCGACGACATCCTGTTCAAGAGCAACTACAACGATACAGAGCTTGAGATCGTAGGGAGCCAGATCAGTATGGCAGACCTCGACATCGGTGACGAAGAGCCGTTCGGCGAGCTAGAATACGGCTACGGAAACAATGGAAAAGACAGAAACGAAGGCATGACCCGCGGATACTCAGTGTTCACGAATGCCCTCGGCCCGGTCCTTGTTTACTGCCCATGGCTCACAGTGGAGATAATCCGCGCGGCTGCCTGGGCAGGCGGAAAGTCCTGCGGCGAGCTTAAATACGATATGGACATCGAGAAGAAATCGTTCGAGCTCAAGAAGAAGTTCAACCTGAGCAAGCAGACTAATCTCACTAACTGTAAGTAACGCTTAAAATAATACGCCGGCTGTTGTACAGCCGGCGCTTTTTGTTAAATGAAAACCCCGCGTTAGAAGCGGGGTTCAATGAAAGCTATGCGTTTGAAGAGGATTATTCGAA
>CAZBFD010000270.1:0-1851 GCA_964491055.1 uncultured Eubacterium sp. | reverse complement strand
AAGCAGAACTATTCCAGCTATGCCGGCGGAAGTGAGAATACGGATTATGATATCCAGACGGTGGAGAAGCCTGATACCAGTTATACTACGGAGTCGTATGACTATGAGGATGATCCTGCTGCACGCGATAAGGGGAGCATAGGATGGGCGATCCTCGGATTCTTCTTCCCATTGATCGGCTTCATCCTGTTCTTAGTATGGCACAAGAGCAAGCCGAACAGCGCGAAGAGCGCAGGCGCAGGAGCTCTGGTGTCGATTATCGTGAACTTTGTGCTCGCGATCATAGGGTTCATCATTCTTGGGATCGGGGCTTCATTCATGGCAGACACCGGTGTATTTGATGATTCCATAGCGAGTGTGATATCGGATCTGACCATGACGCTGTAATACACTTTGTGGCAGTTATCATATATCATGTTAAATAAGAAGGCAGGACGTAATAATATGTCCTGCCATTTTCTGACATTTGTATTAAGAAGTCTTTACTGGCTGATTTTTGTATGGTACTATAAATATGTATCAGAATGAGGTGGACTGTACATTGGGACCGACGGGATTTTGATGATCAGGCGGCCGGGATGTGCGGTCTGGTGAGGTAGACCGATGGAATTGGACAAGAATACAAGGGCACAAGGTCAGGTACGTATCGTACAGGAGACAGTAGCTGGTAAGGAGATCACTCTCTGCCACGTTATCGGAGGACCGCTTCCTATAGTTTATCAGAAGCTGGGACTCAACCCTGAGATCGACTACAGGACTTCTGCCATTGGCATCATGAATATGACTCCGCCGGAGTCCGCTGTTATCGCGTCCGATATCGCCGTGAAGAACGGCGACGTTTACCTTGGATTCGCCGACAGATTCAGCGGAACGCTTATCATTACTGGAGAGATCTCCCAGGTCAAGGCCGCACTGCATGAGATATGCAGATATTTTGAGAATGACCTGGGCTATGTTGTCTGCCCGATAACGGAGCGCTAGTTCAGTAAATGGGTGTATATGCTGACAAAGGCGGAAAGATTTCCGCTGAAGGCCAGGCTATTCTTGATGAGATATACAAAGACGCATATGAGCGTGCAAACGGCGGTCAGGTACGTATCACACGTGTAACGATACCGGGAAAGGAAATTACTCTGGCACACATTATCGGAGTTTCCCAGTATCCTGTATACAAGAATATGGCGCTGGATATAGGTCTGCACCAGGGTGAGGATCCTACGGGAAAGGCACTAGGCATAATGCATATGTGCCCGTGGGAATCAGTAGTTATCGGAGCTGACATCGCGGTGAAGATGGGCGATGTCGAGATCGGGTTCATGGATCGTTTCTGCGGATCGCTCATACTTCTGGGCGAGAAGGAGGACATCAAGTCGGCGGTCTATGAGATCGTGAGATATTTCGGAGAAGAGCTCGGCTATCCGGTATGTGAAGTCACTGAGCAGTGGAGATGATAATTGGCCGGGATTTATGTCCCGGCTTTTATTGTGGGAAGAGATACAGCATCAAAATCTCGTTTTTCCTGCGGCAGTTTTCTGCCGGTATCTGATGTTTAAAGAAATGTTACAGGAACTCAGTAATAAGGAGAAAACAGTTGGACCTGAAGATCGGAAGGAATGACCCGTGCTGGTGCGGGAGCGGAAAAAAGTATAAAAAATGCCATTATGATTTTGATCAGCGGATCAGGCAGATCGAGGCGGAAGGGCATATCGTGCCGGACCATGACATGCTGAAGACGCCTGATGAAGTTGAGATGATCAAAAAAAGCGCGCACATAAATGTTACCGTGCTCGACGAGATAACAGAGCATATCCACGAAGGAATGCGGCTCTCGGAGATCGATGACCTGGTGAA
>CAZBFD010000269.1:0-1870 GCA_964491055.1 uncultured Eubacterium sp. | reverse complement strand
CTCCTTCATCAGGATCTCTGAAGTGCCTGAGCAGCACATCCGCCGCTTCCTCATACGTGAGCACGCTAGCATCAAGATCTATCCCACGGTCTTTCAGGCCGTTCATGAACACCGTCACAGGCGGGACGTCAAGTCCTATCCCCTTGAGCAGGTTCCTGTTCGCGAACACTTCGCGCGGCGTGTCAACAGTGATCACCCTCCCGCGGTCCATCACGATCACACGGTCGGAAAGCGCCGCCACGTCCATCATATTATGCGAAACGAAAACGATGATCCCTTTGCGTTCTTCATGAATACGCCTGATCATCTCTATTATGTCATGGTGGGATTCCGGATCGAGTCCGGCTGTCGGCTCATCGAGCACGAGCACGTGAGGCTCCATCGCGAGCACGCCTGCAATCGCGGCTTTCCGCTTCTGCCCTCCGGAAAGGTCGAATGGCGACCTGTCATGGATCTCATCAAAATCCAGACCCACGAGCTTAAGCGAATTACGTACTCTTCCCTCTATCTCATCCTCCGGCACGCCTATATTCCACGGACCGAAAGCAATATCCTTCTCTATCGTCTCTTCAAACAGCTGGTACTCCGGGTACTGAAAGACCAGGCCGACTTTCCGCCTTACGTCGCGGAGCACTGCAGTCGGGCTCGTGATCTCCGTCCCGTCGACAACTATCGTGCCGTCAGAAGGAGTGAGCAGCCCGTTAAGCTGCTGGACCAGTGTGGACTTTCCCGAGCCGGTATGCCCGATCAGTCCCACTATCTCGCCATCAAACAAATCAAAGCTGACGTCGTCCAGCGCGACTGTCTCGTCAGGGAGCCCCTCATTATATACATATCTGATGTTTCTTACCTGTATGGACATGTATCACCTGCGGCTTAATGATCGTCAGCTTGAGCGCTGTCTGCGTCAGGATCCTCAGCACGGCCTTTTTCCAGCCCGGCCAGGTACTCTGTCAGCGCTTCCTCTGTAACTATATCCCGCGGCACATCAATGCCGCCTTCCCTGAGCTTTCTTGCTATCACGACGCTGCACGGAAGATCCGATCCGAATGCTTCCGCGATGTCATCGTCGTTGAAGATCTCCTCAGGCGTTCCTTCTTTTACTATCCTGCCTGAATCCATCACAAAGATCCTGTCGGCTTTCACCGCTTCATCCATGAAATGCGTGATGAGCACGATAGCAATATCCTCTTTCATGAGCATGTCGATCATGCTCATGACCTCTTTTCGTCCTTTGGGGTCGAGCATAGCAGTTGGCTCGTCCAGGATGATGCACCTTGGCTTCATCGCAAGCACTCCCGCAATCGCGACTCTCTGTTTCTGCCCGCCGGAAAGAGTGTGCGGCGCGCGTCTTGCATACTCCGACATTCCGACCGCGGCAAGCGCCTCCCTGACACGCGTCTCGATCAGCGCAGGTGGAAGGCCCATGTTTTCCGGCCCGAACGCAACGTCGTCCTCCACGATCGAAGACACCAGCTGGTTGTCAGGGTTCTGGAACACCATTCCGCACGACTGGCGGATATCCCAGAGATGGCTTTCATCCCGGGTATCCATCCCATCGATCAAAACCCTGCCGGATGCTGGCAGATATAGTGCGTTAAGGCACTTGGCAAGCGTCGTCTTGCCAGACCCGTTCCGCCCTACGATCGCCGCGAACTCACCTTTTTTCACACTGAAAGAAATGCCGTCCAGCGCGCGTATAACGCTCTGATCGGACCTGTACTCGAAGACAAGGTCTTCACAATATATCATATTGTCTTCAGCCTTATCCGGCATGTCAGCCTCGACTCCCCATTACGATATACAAGCAACAAGGCCGGCGCGTTTGCGCCGGCCTCCTAAGATCTCACTGCAGAAAAGAATTACTCGA
>CAZBFD010000268.1:0-1892 GCA_964491055.1 uncultured Eubacterium sp. | reverse complement strand
TCTGTGAGATTATAAATGAGACTATCGTCTCCCAGAGGTCCTGCCTGAGGATGCGGATCCCGTATCCGTATTCACAGGCTTTTTTCATTATTTCATCGTTTTCTGACAGCCTTGCCTTGATCGCGCCGTAGTCGCGGTCCAGATCGAGGTATGGCCGCCAGATCTCGTTGAATTCTTCTTCAGTGCACGGGGCGATCGTGAGTCTGTCATCGTCATATCGTATATTGACGATGCGGCCCATGGCTGCGCCTGTGTATGATCCGTCGTCCTGCTTCTCCCACCTGAAGCACTGCCCGCACTCGAATGTGTGGACCGGATCAAAATCATGTACATTATCTATCGTGTATGCTGGATTCATCTTAAACCACTTCGTCTACTGTGACGGCGACTTCTACTACGTTGAAGGCCGTCATGAATTCGATCACGTGTGCTAGTTTCTTCTGGTATGTTATGGCGTTATCCAGGACATTGCCGTTTCCTTCCATCGCGAGCGCCACCTGAACGCGGAGGGTGCCCGGCATCGTGTTTGCGTAAACGGAGAGGACGTGGCTCACTCCTTCCACACGGGTTGCCGCGCAGTGCGAGATGTCCGAGATGACTTTGTCCGAGATCGTGAAATCGCCGGAGTAGCTGTATGTCGGCCGGACGACTGTCTTCTCTGTGTACTGCCCGATACCGAAGACGCCGCTCGATTTCAGGATATTCAGCGGATTCATGAAGTAGCCGGCAAAGTCTCTCTTAAGCTGCATCGACGGTACGGGGATAACGTGCTTCCCCTGGACGCGGCGCTGTTTCCAGGCCTTTTCACGCTCGCGCTCGGTCGTTATGTCTTCGATGTGGATCCTTTTGTAGATCTCCGGAAGGCCGAGCTGCCCGCAGATCTCTTCAGCCATCTTATCAGATGTCCCGATGACGAGCACGGATTCCGGATCTACGGATGCGATGCTCCGGCGTACCTCTTCACGCTGGTCCGGACGTATGAACATCGCGGCTTTGATCGCGCCGACCTTGGTCTTCTCGCGTTTCGCCGAGGTGCCGGCCATCACCTGGTCGCGGTATATGAATATCCCGTCGTCTATTATCGATTCGATGTCATATTCCCGGCACAGGTTCATCGCCTGGAAGCTTTTACCGGTGCCGCTTTTTCCGGTAAGTGTGTATACTTTCATCGCTCTTTATCAAAACCCCGCCGGCATTCCCGCAGCGCTCAGCTGCACTAGCCGCCGCCGGCTGCCCGCAATTATCGTCTTGGTACTTTACAAAATCCTTTTTGCTGATATAATAATCCTTGTAGATATATCTATTTTCTAAAGGAGGCACATTATGGCATACAAGATCACAGATGCATGCATCGCATGCGGCGCTTGTGAATCAGAATGCCCGGTGGGAGCCATTTCCCAGGGAGACACATCTTACGTTATCGACGCAGATCTCTGCATTGACTGCGGATCTTGCTCAGGTGTATGCCCGGTAGACGCTCCACAGCCGGAATAAGCTAAGAAGACGAAACGGTGCGGCCTTATGAGGCCCGCACCTGTGCTTCAGAAAACAAACCGCTCTTGCCTGGCAAGGCGGTTTTTTTCGTGCGCCGATACGTATTGCAAAAGTTGTCAGAAAGAACCGTCCCCATTGACAACTTTCAACACCGATTGCCGGCTTATTCTGTCTTGCGCGACGCCATTACTTCTTCTTTTGCTTTTGCTTCTCTGGCGGCGGCCTGTGTGTGGCCGAGGTCGTTCATGTGGTATGCCAGGGAATGCAGGTTGTCTGAGAGCTGGACGTTCTCTAGTGCGACGGAGGCCGGGACTTCGATGTCTACTGTCGAGAAGTTCCAGATCCCTTTTACGCCGGCAAAGCACAGCCTGTCGGAAACGTCCTGCGCATTCTCGGGG
>CAZBFD010000267.1:0-1904 GCA_964491055.1 uncultured Eubacterium sp. | reverse complement strand
GCAAGAGTCCTTATGCCGTTTTCCTTCGCGGCCCTTAAAGCTGCGAGCGAATCCGCCGTCTCCCCGGACTGCGAGATCACGATCATGAGGGCGTCCTTGTCGATTATCATCTTCTTGTACCTGAACTCGGACGCGAGCTCCGCATGGACAGGTATCCCCGCGAGGTCCTCTATCACATACTGTCCGATCATTCCAACGTGCCACGCTGAGCCGCACGCCGCTATCCTTATCTCTGAGATCCCGGCGAGCACGTCGTCCGTAAGGCCCGCCTTCGAGAGATCTACCTTTCCCTCTTTTATTATGCTGCTCAGTGTGTCGCGGACCGCTTTCGGCTGCTCGTAGATCTCTTTGATCATGAAGTGCTCAAAGCCGCCCTTCTCGGCCGCCTCAGCGTCCCATGAAATGTGCGTCGGCTCCATTTCGACTTCGTCGCCGTTAAGGTCGAAGAAGTGCACCTCACCCGGCAGCATCCTGACTGACTGAAGATTGTCGATATAATATATGTCACGTGTGTATTTAAGAAGAGCCGGTACATCCGACGCAAGGAAAGTCTCGCCGTCAGCAGTCCCGATCACCATCGGGCTGTCCTTCCTCGCCGCGTAGATCTCGCCGGGATAATCCTTGAACATCAGAGCGAGGGCGTACGACCCCCTGACACGGACCATCATCCTGTTTATCGCGTCAATCGGCCCGAACTTGTATTTCTTGTAATAATAGTCGACGAGCTTGACTACGACCTCGGTGTCAGTCGTGCTGTAGAAAGTGTATCCGTTCCTGAGCAGCTTAGCCCTGAGCTCTTCATAGTTCTCGATTATGCCGTTATGGACGCCGACGACATCTGACTCGACCGGCCCGCATGCAGAGCCTTTCGCGTTTCCGCTGACATGCGGGTGCGCGTTTATCTGGGTCGGCTCACCGTGAGTCGCCCATCTGGTGTGCCCTATTCCACAGGTCCCCGGGAGTCCCTTGCCGTACCCCGTCTTTTCCGCGAGGTTCTTCAGCTTTCCGGTGGCCTTCACGACCTCAGCCAGCTTTTCACCATCACGCACGGCAAGCCCCGCCGAGTCATATCCTCTGTATTCAAGCTTCGACAGCCCGTCCAGCAGTACCGGCGCCGCCTGTTGTTTACCCGTGAATCCGACAATTCCACACATCTATCAAAACCTCCATGTACATTTTCAGCATATATTGTACACCGTTATCAATTACTCGCAAAGTGCAACAAGACCCTTTTGGATGAAAGAAAACAGAATGTATTTTATCCCTGCATTTTTGCACTGATTGCTTCCTGAGTTATTCTGGAAAGACTTATATCATTTCTTTCAATAAACGTATTCATATATGCAGGGATAGTAATATTTTTTCTTACAGCTTTGTTACCGTACTTTTCTGCATATGAATCCATATCAAGTACAAGAAGATTTGTAAACCCTCCCTGTTCCGGCTTAATCTGATCTAATGGCGTAGCTTCAGGTGCAGGTTTCCCATCTTCCAACTCATCAAGCACCCATCCAGAAGCAGCATCAACACCCATGGAGATCGCATCAATCAATGAATTACCTTCCGTAACACATCCCGGAAGATCCGGAACTATTACAGTATAACCTTCCTTTTCTTTACACGGATAGAATATTGCCGGATAAATAAGTCTCATATATGACCTCCCCCATATATTATTTTGATTTTAATCCTGCCTGTTTCAAAATAGAATTTACTGTCCCTTTGTCAAGATCTCCTTTAGTTATACATACTATACGTATTTATGTCAATAATTATCGGTTTTTATCCAATCTGTTCTCTCACAAGAGCAACATTACACTCTAACCCTTGGCTCACCATAACCGCAAGAATTCAGAAAATATTTGTTGTTTGAAGCATAATACACGATCACTTTGTCCCTTTCT
>CAZBFD010000266.1:0-1914 GCA_964491055.1 uncultured Eubacterium sp. | reverse complement strand
AAGAGCCTGAGATCATCACGCTCGAGTTTGAGGACGGCACCAAGGTCGACTGCGAAGTAATGGGTATCTTCGATTACGAGGACAAGGATTACATCGCACTTATCCCTGACGATGGATCAGATGACGTCTACATCTACGGATATCAGGAATACGACGATGGCTCCTTTGAGCTCGAGGACATCGAGGACGACGAGAAGTTCGCGAAGGTAGCAGCTGAGTTCGAGTCGATAATGAACGATCAGGACGAAGACGTGGAAGACGGCGAAGAAGACGCGAAGGACGAATAACATTCCGGATAGACCTTACGATATGTAACATAAAGACAGCACCCCGGAAACTGGGGTGCCGTTTTATTGGAGGAAGTATATGAAGAAGTATGACATAATCGTTGCCGGCTCCGGCGCGGGCGGCGTGTTCCTTGCTTATGAGCTCACGAAGATCGAGAATACCGCGAGCATTCTGTTCATAGATAAGGGAGCTCCGCTGGAAGAGAGGCTTTGTCCGATCTCGCTGGGGAAGACGGATCACTGCATCATGTGCAGGCCGTGCCACATCATGAACGGCTACGGCGGCGCGGGCGGCCTGTCGGACGGCAAGTATAACATCACGACTGAGTTCGGCGGCGAGCTCCACAAGTATGTCGGTGAGAAGAAGGCGATGGAGCTCATGGAGTATGTCGACAGTGTGATCTGCGAGATGGGCGGATCACAGGCGAAGCTCTACTCGACCGCGGACTCTGACTTAAAAACGAAGTGTCTGCAGAACGACCTGCACCTGCTCCAGGCGAAGGTGCGTCATCTCGGGACCGACAGGAACCTGAAGATCCTCGGGAATATCTATAATTACGTGAAGGACAGGGTCGACATTCTCTTTAAGACCGAGGTGACCGACGTCGATCAAAACCCGGACGGCACATTCACGCTGAAGACAGCACCTAACGGCAAGATCCCGGAGGACGCGCAGGGCACGGCATACCAGAGGATGGCATACGCCAAGTCGGATGACGGCGTATACACGTGCTCAGACCTCGTGCTCGCGACAGGAAGGTCAGGTTCAGCCTGGATAGGAGACATCTGCGACAAGTTCGGCATCGAGCAGATGAGAAACAGAGTAGACATCGGTGTCAGAGTAGAGCTTCCTGCGGAAGTTTTCGACAGCATTACGAACCAGGTCTACGAGAGCAAGATCGTGTACCAGACCAAAAAGTACGGCGACCTCGTCAGGACATTCTGCATGAACCCGCATGGTGAAGTGGTATCGGAAAACACGGGCGGCATCGTCACGGTCAACGGCCACAGCTACGCGAGCAAAGACAAGCTCACAGAGAACACTAACTTTGCTTTACTCGTTTCAAACGTGTTCACAGAGCCGTTCAAGGACAGCAACGAGTACGGTGCTTCGATTGCGAGCTTATCTAATATGCTCGGCGGCGGCGTGCTCATGCAGAGATTCGGTGACCTTGCGGCAGGGAGAAGGAGCAGCGACAGGAGGATGCTGAAGTGCTTCACGCGCCCGACTCTTAACGCTACGCCTGGCGATCTCAGCCTGGTCATCCCGAAGAGGCAGCTCGACGATATCATCGAGATGATCTACGCGCTCGACAAGATCGCGCCGGGAGTCGCGAACGAGGACACGCTGCTCTATGGAGTGGAAGTCAAGTTCTACAATTCCAAGGTGAAAGTGGACAACAACCTCATGACCAAAGTCCCGAACATGTACGCTATCGGCGACGGCTCAGGCGTAACACACTCGCTCTCACAGGCTTCTGCATCAGGCGTGCTCGTAGCAAGGCTGCTCGCAGAAAAATATAAAGACTAGGAAAGAAAGTTCTTGAAATCGTTTGTGATTCGTGTATAATATTTGTTGCGCATGTAACTGCGCAGCCAATATGCGGTTATGGCGGAATTGGCAGAC
>CAZBFD010000265.1:0-1937 GCA_964491055.1 uncultured Eubacterium sp. | reverse complement strand
AAAAGAAGAAAAAAATAGTTTTGGTAACGAGATGCAGCGCTTCGCCAAACCCCAGCTTGTCGAGACAAATCGACCCTATTTCGAGTTTGCTTTAATCTTCTCTGCCATCTCCAGGAAGCCATCCGCCTTCAAAACAGCGATCCCTTCTCCTTCCTGACCGAGCACGACGACCTGGTCTCCTGCATTGAGGTCGAATATCTTCCTTGCTTTCGCCGGGATCACGATCTGACCTTTGTCTCCTACCGTGACTACTCCGAACAGGTACTTGCCCTTCGGCGGCACGGAAAGGCCCATGTTGTTCTTTGACTCGAAGTTGACGAGGTCGTCCAGCGACGTCCCCAGAGCATCCGCAAGAAGCTGGCTCTTCTCAATGTCCGGAACTGATTCCCCGGATTCCCACTTTGCGACAGTCTGCCTGGAGACGCCGACTTTATCTGCTATGTCTTCCTGTGTCAAGTTCTTCAGCTTCCGCAGCTGTACCAGATTGTCCTTGAACATCATCAAAACCTCTTTGTTCTTTTTGAATTATCACTACTGCATCAGTTCCATTTTTCTTCAGCCGGCTTGCTTTTGATCCCAAGCACCGCTCCGTTTTCATTTAACCAGCGTGGCTTTGACCTTTCACCGACGGGCTTTTGATCCCAAGCACCGCCCATCTGAGGAACGGTATGCGGGACACTATCGCATTAAGCGCATATCCGCCGGCGAACCCCAAGATAAAGCTCAGCAGATAAACAGCCCACGCCGGCAGCACTCCCGTCTTCCCGACAAAGAGCGCGAACGACGAGATGCACAAATAATGGAACACATAAAGTCCGAAACTTCTTTTGCTCATCCACTGTGTGAAGCGGTTCGACACGTCGCCGTACTTCGCCATCCCGCCGATCACAGCCAGACAAGCGAACCAGCAAAACCCGGTAAACAGCGGCGTCCGGTTGACCGGCGCGTCCGCGTAATTCTCACCGAAGTACTTCCAGCAGAACGCTCCCCCGAGCAAAACCCCGATGGCCAGAAACATTGGGAACCACTTTTTCAGCAGCTCTATCACCTCATCGTGTGAAAACACGAAGTATCCCAGGAAGAACATCAGGCTGTAAAGTCCGAAGCGATAAACGCAGATGATCGGCGTGTTCAGCACCTGCGCTGCAGCCCATACCGGAAGCACCATGAGAATGAGCATCGGCATGTTCACCTTTGCGCCGATATTCCACAGACGGTCTTTATCCATCTTCCTTACCAGTACGAGCAGCATCGAGAACAGCCACAGCACCTGGATGAACCAGAGCACGCCAGTTCCACTCACCAGCACGATCAGGGCTTTGATGATGACCGGAACTCCATCCATATTGTCGAATCCGCCGCCAATAGCAACATTGACGAAGCCCTGCAGGAACCCGAACACGAGCAGCCCTACAGTACATGGGACAAGCAGCTTGGTCGTCCTGCTCTTGATAAAGTCACGATCGCTGCCTGGATCAGCAACCTGACTGCTGCGGCTGTCGAACCAGTATCTCGATGAAGCGCCTGCGACGATGAACAGGACCGACATGAACCATGGATACACCATGTACATGTACACATCATAATACTGGACTGGCAGATCAGTGATCTTGCCAACGACACCGACGATCCCCTCTCCATTATACATGTAGATCACGTGATAGATCACGACCAGGACCACTACTGCCCACCTGATGTTGTCCAAGTATGACTTTCTCATATTAATGCCACCTTTGTCGTACAAGTATGATTTTCTCATACTAATGCCACCTTTGCCATACATGTATGATTTTCTCATACTATTCCCACATTTGCAACTGTTGTTAACATAATTGTAGTTACAGAATCAAACGGCGTCTACCAACTAAAGCTGACATTCATGGTAAGCGCCTAATAACATGGTGCCTTGGAATTTGTGATTCAAAGTGTGACAATTG
>CAZBFD010000264.1:0-1974 GCA_964491055.1 uncultured Eubacterium sp. | reverse complement strand
GCCTGTTGAGAACCTTGCGCGTGTCCTGAACGACAGGCTGCAGGGGCGTCCGGAGTCGAGGTCGGAAAACGACGACATCCGGATAGTCCACGCGGAGGAAGTCCCGGACGGTTTCAACATCCGCGGGAGCGTGACCGGGAAGACTTACAGGTATTCTATCCGGAACGCGGCGGAGATGCCGGTGTTCGACAGGAACTACAGGTATCACATCAAGCAAAAACTCGACGTTGCAAAAATGTGTGAAGCCACAGGATACATCAAAGGCACACACGACTTCAGGTGCTTCCAGGCTTCCGGCGCGGAGCCTGACAAGACCACTGTCCGAACGATCACGGATATAACGGTCAATAAAGACAAGGATGACGTGTATATCGATATAACCGGAGACGGATTTCTGTATAACATGGTCCGCATAATCACGGGGACTCTCGTAGAGGTCGGGCTCGGAAAACGCGAGCCGGAAGATCTTGAAAGGATCATCGAGAGCAGAGACAGGCGAGAAGCCGGGCATACAGCACCGCCGCAGGGGCTCTGCCTGATGCATGTTTATCTGGAGAATGACAGATGAAAACAGGTGAAAAAGCAGGGAAGATCGCGAAAGTGATTTTGCTCACGGTAGCGACTTTAGGAATATACGGTGCCTACTGGGCGATGAACAGTTTGTTTGAAGAAGCAGATATAGATGCTGAAGAGACGGAGAAAAATGCCGATACTATGAAGCGTGCAGCGACATCGGCTTTTCTGACAAGGTTCTACAGCGGAAGGTAAATGAACGGAAAAAGAGGACTGAAATGGACGAAGAGAGAAAGGCAGAGATAAAAGAAGAACTTGAAGATAACCGCCCTACATGGGATGAATACTTCATGGAAATGGCTGAGCTTACTGCCCAGAGGTCGACCTGCCTGAGGAGGCACGTCGGCGCGGTCATCGTGCGCGACAAGCACGCCATGGCGACCGGATACAACGGGGCACCGAAGGGACTTGCACACTGCGCGGAGCTCGGCGGCTGCCTCAGGGAAAAGCTCCACGTCCCGTCGGGCGAGAGACACGAGCTCTGCAGGGCGCTCCACGCTGAGCAGAACGCCATAATCCAGGCAGCGTGCCTAGGAGAGAGCATCGACGGAGGGACGATCTACATCACGCACCATCCGTGCTCGATCTGTGCCAAGATGATAATCAACGCGGGGATAAAGAGGATCGTGATCAGGGAAGGATATCCTGACGAGCTCTCAAAGCAGATCCTCGGAGAAGCCGGGATCACAGTAGAAAGATTAGAGAAAAAGTAACAAACGAGATTTTGACAGACAGGGGCATACGGGCAGAACATGTTGATGCAGCTCACAATTAAAGAGATAGCAGGATCGTTCGCGATGGCATTCATCGTCGCGTTCATCATGACGCCGGTCGCGAAGTGGATCGCTCCTAAGATCGGCGCGATGGACATCCCGAAGGATGACCGGAGGATGCACACGAAGGCGATGCCGCGGTTCGGCGGGATGGCGATCTACCTCGGCGCGATGAGCTCGATTCTCTTCTTCCTGAGGGGGAACGAGCACATTCCTGCTGTGCTGATCGGCGGGACGCTGATCTACGCGATGGGCGTGGTGGACGACCTGACCGACCTGGACGCGAGGATCAAATTTGCGTTCCAGACTTTTGTCGCGGTCCTCATGTACTTCATGGGCCTTCGTATCGAGTTCATCACCAACTATTTCGGAGGCGGCGGCCACTGGCAGTTCGGAACGGCGGTCTGCTTTATCGTGACTGTCCTCTGGATAGTTGGAATAACTAACACGATCAACCTGATCGACGGGCTGGACGGGCTCGCTGCCGGCGTTGCGGCGATCGCGGCGCTTTCCATCGCGTATGTTGCGTTCATTCACGGCGACAGGTATGGCATGATGGTGGTCTGCGTCGGGATGATGGCGATCGCCGGGAGCTCGCTCGGGTTCCTGCCGTTCAACTTCTATCCGG
>CAZBFD010000263.1:0-2006 GCA_964491055.1 uncultured Eubacterium sp. | reverse complement strand
TGAGGAATACAATAAGCCGACAGACGGGGTCTTGATGGATACGGAGACCGCTTCATTTGAGTACGGGGGATATCATAAGCTGGACCTTAAGCATCCGTTTATCGTTATGAAAGGTCAGCCATATGCCATCGTCGTTACTCAGAAAACGACGGGGGAACAGTACATAATCAATGTGCAGGCGGCCATGAATGCCGGCGGGGCAGATGATCCGACTATGAAAGGTGTCATAAATGAGGGTGAGAGCCTTGTTCTTCTGGACGGGAAGTGGCAGGATCTGAGCGACAAAAAGCTACAGAAGAGCCTTATGAAAAAGGCCATTGATGATATCGATAATATGGCGATAGACAATTTCCCGATCAAGGCATACGGAAAAGAACTTCCGAACCTGAGCCTATATGTAGAGGAATCAGGTATTCTGGATGTCAGTGAGCCGGGATGGGATCCGACAAATAAATATCTGGCCCTGCATGTCAGGGGAGACAGCGCCGCAGAAGTGCCTGAAGACATTAAGGTCACATGGACACTGGAAGAAGGCGGTGAAAAGGTAGTCGATATGACGGACGGCCGTGATCGTACCAGAAAAGTACTTGTGGCTAAGAAATGCGGGAAGACAAATCTGCTTATCGCGGCAGAAGGTATAGGCACACTGGTGTATCCTATCGACATATCGCCTTCATTTACGGATATCCTGAAGCTTACTTCAGGAAAGAAAAAGCTGACAGTTACTATCAATGACCTGCTTTGGCGAGGAGTCGACGGATATCAGGTGAAGTATCGCATCAAAGGCAAGAAGTCCTGGAAAGTCAAAGAGTTAAGTCCCTCAGAAGTCAAGGTGTCAAAGAATAAAAATGTGTTCGTGCTCAGGAATCTGAAGAAAGGCAGAAAGTATCAGGTCAGAGTGCGCCCATGGGCAGATACGGCGAGAGGAAGATATTACGGCGTCTTCAGCGCCATAAAACTCAGCGGCAAGATCAAGTGAGTATATGATCATGTCGATCAGCTGTATAAGACGGTATCAAAGACATTAAAATATATAATAAAAGTAAAGCAGGGTATCAGATATGAAATTTGGTGTGAGGATAGCGGCCTTAATACTGATATGGATCGTAAGTCTGGCAGCGCTGACCGGCGGACTGGTGCTTTTTGCTTTTGATTATTCAGAGGAGAGCAATAAAAAGACAGTCAGCAGCGTCATGGAGGAGGTGCGGTCGGATCTTTCGTTTCTCATGGCCGATGACGCGGTCATGCGTGTGGATTTTGATGAGGAGAATCTGGCAAAGGGAAGAGCGGTAAGGATACTTCAGGACTACGGTCAGGAGGAGACGGTACCTGACAGCAGGAGCCTGAAAGAGTACATGCGGCTGTTCGGCGCATCATACATTGCTGTGATCGATCCGGACGGGAAGACTGTTTCTGAAACTGGAGAAAAAAGCAGCAGCATTAGACTTGTGGAAAAGAGTGATGACACTGATCTTCAGGAAGTGTTCGATATCATTACCAGGCAGACACAGACGGCAGGCTTTGAAACAAAGCTTAAAGACGGATACAAACTGTACTATGAAATGGACTATACTTCTGCAGATGAGATCGCAGACAGTACGTTCTCATGGAAGACCCTGCTGCGGAAAGTTTCACTCCCTGATAATGCGTCTTTTACTGTGATATCAAAATATGACGGAACAGTGCTCGCTCATCCGGACGAAGAGCTGGTCGGCAGGAATATTACTGACCTCGGGATCGGTTCCCTGGATAATCTTGTAAAGCTGTTCGGTACCGAAGATAAGGATGGGATCAGGTGGACAGGGGATATCCTGGAGCTCTCGGGAGAGGATACAGAACTTCTTGATTCCGCAGCAGATTCGGCGATCATCGAGCTGGCTAATGTGTACCTGATCTGCAGCGTGACTGAGAAGACATTTTTCATGTATATTACCCAGACGACTAACACTCTTCTGGTATTCTTCGGCATAGGAACACTTCTTGTTGTGCTTTATATCATATTTTAC
>CAZBFD010000262.1:0-2017 GCA_964491055.1 uncultured Eubacterium sp. | reverse complement strand
CTAGTCAAGGTACCCGCCTTCCATCGTCATGCGGGCGGCCTTCTGCTCTGCTTCCTTCTTCGTCTTTCCCTTGCCGGAGCCCATCTCGCGCCCCTCGAGCACGAGCGTCACGTAAAAGATCTTGTCGTGATCAGGCCCCTCTGTCTTATCGATCCTGTAAACGATCTCATGCATCTTTCCGTCCTGCTGGAGTATCTCCTGGAGCGTGGTCTTGTAGTCGCTGACCAGCCTCCCGGCCGCAGCGTCCTTCAAGATCTTTCTGAACTCCCTCAGCACGAAATCGCTTGCAGCATAGTATCCCCCATCGAGGAATATCGCTCCGATAAGTGCTTCCGTCGCATCCGCGACAATTGATTTTTTCTCACGTCCACCGGACTTCTCCTCGCCTACGCCAAGAAGCAGGAACTTCCCTATCTCGATCTTCCTCCCGACTTCGGCAAGCGAGTCCTCGCAGACGACCAGGGAACGAGTCTTTGACAGCACGCCCTCCCTCACATGCGGCATCTGCTCGAACAGGGCTAGACCTGCGATGGCGTCCAGATACGCGTCCCCGAGGAACTCCATCCTCTCGTTGCACTTATAGTTCCCCATATCATGCTCGCGCGCATAAGAACTGTGCGTCAGCGCAGTCTCCAGAAGCTTCCTGTTCTTGAAATTGTAGCCGATCTTCGCTTCAAATTCTGCCAGATTCAATTTTAGCCCTCCTAAATATCCGCAGCATTGCGGTCACTGAGGCCGGCGCTCAGGATCTGCCGACGAGATTTTGATCACCGGCCCCGCGGACATTAAATATCCGCAGCGTTTGCCGTATCTGCCGCGGCCAGCTCGCTGATCGCTGATGCGATCGTATCCACGACGCGGTTTTCGACGAATGGAATGGCTTTCAGTATCGTCTGTTTGATGGCCATCGCGTCTGATGACCCGTGCGACTTCAGGACGACTCCCTTCACGCCGAGAATCGGGGCGCCGCCGTATTCGCTGTAGTTGAATTCCTTCTTAATCCCGAGCAGCTGATCTTTAAGGAGCAGTGCTCCCATCTTGTTCTTCATGTTGCTCGTGAATCTCTTCTTCATCTCGCGGAGGACCATCGCGCCGATCCCCTCGGTCAGCTTGATCAAAGCATTCCCGGTGAATCCGTCGGTCACGATGACGTCCGCGGCGCTGTTCTGGAGCTCACGCGACTCGATGTTCCCGATGAAGTTGATGTCGCTTTCCTTGAGAAGCTTAAACGCCTCCTTAGTGAGCGCAGTGCCTTTTCCTTCCTCAGTCCCGATGTTTACGAGCCCGACCGTCGGGTTCGCGCGGCCCATCACCTTCTCCATGTAGATCGACCCCATGATGCCGAACTCGCGGAGGTTGTTCGCGCGGCACTCAGCGTTCGCGCCCGCGTCCAGGATAAGCGACGGCTCTCTCCCGATGACAGGATATATCGTCGCAAGTGACGGCCGGTCGACGCCATTTATCCGTCCCAGGATCAAAAGCCCTCCTGCGAGCAGCGCGCCGGTGCTTCCGGCGCTTACGAAAGCATCTCCCTCGCCGTCTCTCAGAAGCTCAATTCCCTTAACGATCGAAGACTCTTTCTTCCTTCTGATCGCCCTGACCGGCGACTCATCGTTCGTGATGACGTCGTCCGCGTTCACGATCTCGATCTTGTCGCCTTTATAATGCAGGTGCTTCATCTCAGACCTGAGCACGTCCTCTTTACCTACAAGAACGATGCTGACCCCGTCAGGAAGCTCCTCAGCCGCCTGGCATGCTCCGTCCACGATCACCTGAGGCGCGTCATCTCCGCCCATACCGTCAACTATGATCTTCATATTACAATTCTCCTTTTGCAAAAATCGTAAATTCCCTAGAACACAGATTTTTGTGAATTTAGTATACTTACATTTTTTAAATATGCATTAGACATACTCATAATGAATATTGATCCATTAATAACGCGTTAGTCTACTCGCGTAAATGGTTTTTGATAGTGATTCTGCTGTATAATTCTATTAAACATGTTAAAACACTA
>CAZBFD010000261.1:0-2054 GCA_964491055.1 uncultured Eubacterium sp. | reverse complement strand
TCCTGATATATGTAGGTATGCATATTTGACATTCCTTTGTTAGGACGGAGCGGAGCTCCTGGCGTGCCTGCACGTCGTGGACGGAGCGAACGTCCGCATCGTATCTAACGATATCAGGCGCCGCGGCGTGAGAGATCCCGTGCCAGCCGCGAGCATGCTCGCGGATAACAGACAAGCCGTGAAGGCTTTGTCCGGGGAACGGAGACAGCATGCCGAGTACCTTAAGACACATCTGGACGGCAAAGTATATAGGACCGCTCAGAGTAACCCGTACTAACGAGCGAAGAGTAACTTATTGTCTTTAATGAAGGAGGGAAGAGAAGTGCCTAGAAAAGGAAATACACCGAAACGTGAAGTGCTTCCTGATCCTGTTTATGGAAACATCGTTGTTTCCAAGCTGATCAACAGCATCATGCTGGACGGCAAGAAGAGCACAGCTCAGAAGATCGTCTACGGAGCTTTTGACCAGATCAAAGAGAAGACAGGTGAAGATCCACTTGACGTTTTTAATAAGGCAATGGAAAACATCATGCCTGAACTCGAGGTCAAGGCAAGAAGAGTCGGAGGAGCTAACTATCAGGTTCCTATCGAGGTAAGACCTGCGAGAAGGCAGACTCTCGGATTAAGATGGCTCACTCAGTACACAAGAGCGAGAAGCGAGAGAACTATGGCGGAGAGACTCGCCAAGGAGATCATGGACGCTGCAAACGGAACTGGAGCATCCGTGAAGAAGAAGGAAGATACGCACAAGATGGCAGAGGCCAACAAGGCATTTGCACACTTCAGATGGTAATGGAACGGAAAGGAGAAGACATTGGCTGGTAGACAATTTCCGCTGGAAAGAACGAGAAACATCGGCATCATGGCGCACATCGACGCCGGAAAAACAACTACCACAGAAAGGATCCTCTTCTATACCGGTAAGACTCACAAGATCGGAGAAACTCATGACGGAGCTTCTCAGATGGATTGGATGGATGAGGAGAAAGAACGTGGCATCACGATCACCTCAGCCGCAACCACTGCTTTCTGGAAAAATCACCGTATCAATATAATCGATACACCGGGACACGTGGATTTCACCGTTGAGGTAGAGAGATCGCTCCGCGTGCTCGACGGCGCAGTCACAGTACTCGCCGCAAAGGGCGGTGTAGAGCCTCAGTCTGAGACCGTATGGAGACAGGCTGAGAAGTATGGAGTTCCGCGTATGGTGTTCGTCAACAAGATGGACGTTATGGGCGCGGACTTCTACAAGGTCATCGATCAGATCAAGGACAGGCTGCAGGCCAATCCTGTGGCGGTCCAGCTTCCGATCGGAGCCGAGGAGACTTTCACCGGCATAATTGACCTTATCACCATGAAAGCTGAGATCTATGACGAAGACGAGCTCGGAACGAAGTTCAGCGTCGGGGAGATCCCTGCGGATATGCAGGATCAGGCCGAGGAATGGCGTGAGAAGATGCTGGAAGCTGTAGCCGAGACGGACGAAGATCTCATGATGAAATTCCTGGACGGTGAGGAGATCACCGAAAAGGAGATCAAGGAAACGATCCGTAAACAGACAATAGCGAACCAGATGGTTCCGGTTCTGTGTGGTTCAGCGTATAAGAACAAGGGTGTTCAGATGCTTCTTGACGGCATCGTGGATTACATGCCTGCGCCGATCGACATTCCGCCGATCAGGGGCATCAATCCTGTTACCGGTGAGGAGGAGGAACGTCCGAGCAGTGATGAAGCTCCGTTCTCTGCACTCGCATTCAAGATCATGACGGATCCTTATGTTGGTAAGCTGGCGTTCTTCAGAGTTTACTCAGGAACGCTGGATTCAGGCTCATACGTATATAACTCATCAAAGGGAACACGTGAGAGATTCGGGCGTATCCTCCAGATGCACGCAAACAAGCGTGAAGACCTGGAGAAGGTATACTCCGGAGACATCGCCGCGGCAGTCGGTCCGAAGAGCACGACTACAGGCGATACACTGTGCGACGAAAAGCATGAGATCATACTTGAGTCTATGGAATTCCCTGATCCTGTTATCGAGATCGCTATTG
>CAZBFD010000260.1:0-2064 GCA_964491055.1 uncultured Eubacterium sp. | reverse complement strand
ACGTCAGACGGCTTCATGTCGGAGTTGATGTAATTCGAGAAGTAAGGTGTGCCGTACTTCGCTGTCATCTCGAACAAAAGCTTGTTGTTCTCTGTCTCGCTCCAGTCGAACTCTCTTGTGATCGAATATGTAGGGATAGGATACTGGAAGCCGCGGCCGTTCGCGTCGCCCTCGATCATAGTCTCGATGAAGGCTTTGTTCACCATATCCATTTCCTTCTTGCAGTCGCCGTATGTGAAGTCCATCTCTTTTCCGCCGACGAGTGCAGGGTTGTTCTTCATGTCATCAGGTACGGTCCAGTCGAGGGTCACGTTTGTGAACGGAGCCTGTGTTCCCCATCTTGACGGTGTGTTCACGCCGTAGATGAATGACTGTACACACTGCTTGACTTCTTTATATGAAAGGTTGTCAGCCTTTACAAACGGGGCCAGATAAGTATCAAATGAGGAGAATGCCTGGGCGCCTGCCCACTCGTTCTGCATGATGCCGAGGAAGTTTACCATCTGGTTGCAGAGTGTGGAAAGGTGCTTTGCCGGTGCTGATGTGATCCTGTCAGGAACTCCGCCGAGTCCTTCCTTGATCAGCTGCTTCAGGCTCCAGCCTGCGCAGTAACCTGTCAGCATCGAAAGGTCGTGGATGTGCATGAAGCACTTTCTGTGAGCTTCAGCGATCTCTTCGTCATAAACTTCTGTCAGCCAGTAGTTTGCTGTGATAGCTCCTGAATTGGAAAGGATGAGTCCGCCGACTGACATCGTGACTGTTGAATTCTCCTTTACGCGCCAGTCCTTCTCGGATCCGATATAGCCGTCGACCAGCTTCTTGTAGTCAAGGAGAGTGTCCTTGGTGTTACGTAATTTCTGGTGCTGGCTTCTGTACAGGATGTATGCCTTAGCAGTCTTCGGAAAGCCGCATGTCATCAAAGCATTTTCGACTTCATCCTGTACCTGTTCTACTGTAGGAGTCTCGATACCCTGCTCGCGGATAGCTGAGCCCGCCATCAGAGCCACTGTCCTTGCTACTGATGAAACGTCACGTGTGTCAAGCTCGCCCGTTGCTACAAAGGCCGATGCTACTGCGTTTTCGATCTTGGTCTGGTCGAACATCACGACCTGGCCAGTCCTCTTGATGATACTCTTCATAATCTCCCCCTCGGATCCCGGGCCTGAAGCCCTTGCCCAGACACCGCTCACGGATCCGTAAAATATTAAAACAGTTATTCTGTATACAGCACGACGCTGCCTGCCGCGAGGCTCTTCTGCACATCGATGAGCCTCTGGTTGAAGCTTCCTCTCCACATGCATTCCTGACGCTTATCGTCATCCACATGGAGAGCATCCACATATCTTCCGTCGACGAGCACGTCCACATACGCGAGCACGTCCTTTGCGTGCTCGGGCGGCCTGATGCCTTCTTTTGCAGCACCTGTAAGCTGCTCAAACGTCCAGCCCGTGTAGGCCCAGACGTCCAGCCCGGCTTCCTTCGCGGCCTTCGCTATCTCAAGCGAGGCCTCAGGCTGGAAGAAAGGATCTCCTCCGGAAAGGGTGATCCCGTCAAGAAACTTCGTCGAGAGGATCTCTTCGATTACTTCATCAAGATCCCGCTCAGTCCCGGCGTCAGGATCATGCGTGTCAGGGTTCTGGCACGCCTTGCAGTTATGCGGGCAGCCCTGCAGGAAAAGTGCATATCTCACTCCCGGCCCGTCGACCGCCGAGTGCCTGACCTGTCCCGCTATCCTGACCGTCCTGCTCACCCTTGACCTGCTCCTTTCAGGCACCATTCCGGCTCTTCTTGAAGAACCGGCTGCCATGCTCGCGGGGAGCATGAGAGCACAATCAAACATGCTCTGCTCCGTTCCCCCACGTCGTGCAAGACACATTATATGCGCAATATTTAGTTATGTCAATACCAAAATATACTATATCTTGTGTCTTAAGGAAATTTATTAATTGTTTTTTAATCTTCAGATTAAAGCCAAAAAAACAGAGGCTTCCGGCAGGCATTCATCTCAAAATACCTGTCGTTTCGTCTAACCCCTGTGACTAATATTATACACTTTTTACGCTC
>CAZBFD010000259.1:0-2085 GCA_964491055.1 uncultured Eubacterium sp. | reverse complement strand
ACGGCGCTCATGCGTCTCGACAGGAAAACCAACATGTCCTTTACGCTGGGCGAGACAGGCTGATCGTTACCGCAGAGGGCGTAGGTACTCTGATCTATCCGATAGACATATCGCCGACCATAGGTGATATTACAAAATTGACGGCAGGGAAGAAAAAACTTACCGTAGCCGTCGAGAGCCAGATGTACCGGAAGATCGACGGGTATCAGGTGAGATACCGCATCAAAGGCACGAAGGCCTGGAAGACAAAAGAGATCAGGCCTTCAGCAGTCAAAGTATCAGGAAAGAAAGACATATTCGTCCTGAAGGGCCTGAAAAAAGGAAAGAAATACCAGGTAAAGGTGCGCTCCTGGGTCGATACTCCGCAGGGAAGGTACTACGGCGCATTCGGCATGTCAAAGACAAGTAAGAAGATCAGATAAGTTCAGGAATATGACAGTTGAATAACAGGCTTGAAAATGCGGCCGACTGGTGCTTGTCACTAGTCGGCCGCATTGCAATTTTATGGCTTTGAGCGTATAATAACTATGTATATGCGTTCCTGAAAAAACGGAAAGGTTTTGATCGGGGATGTAGTATGAGCCGGCCGGGTGCTGCAGAGAAGGTGCCCGGACTATGAGTAAATCGCCGGACGCTGCAGAGAAGGCGCCGGGCAGAAAGGAAATTATTATATGTTTGAGAAATTATCGGACAAGCCTGTTGCTGAAGTGCAGAAGGAGCAGGTCAGGAAATGGAATGAGGAGGATCTCCTCGCAAGATGCGTGAACGAGAGAGAAGGGGCGGAGCCTTTTGTTTTCTATGAGGGACCGCCGACAGCTAATGGGAAGCCGGGCATCCACCACGTCATGGCGAGGACTCTTAAGGATTCCATCAACAGGTACAAGACAATGCAGGGCTACCAGGTAAAGCGTAAGGCTGGCTGGGACACCCACGGACTTCCTGTAGAGATCGAGGTCGAGAAACAGCTCGGCATGTCTGGGAAACAGGACATCGAGAAGTACGGCATCAAGGAATTCAACGAGAAGTGCCGTGAATCGGTATTCAAGTACACAGGACTCTGGCGTGAGATGAGTGAGCGCATGGCTTACATGGCGGATATGGACAATCCGTACATCACGCTTGACAATAATTATATAGAGACAGGATGGTGGATCCTGAAGCAGTTCTTTGACGCGGGGCTTATCTATGAGGGATATAAGATCGTTCCTTACTGCCCGCGCTGCGGAACAGGGCTTGCGTCTCACGAAGTCGCGCAGGGCTACAAGGAGATCAGCGTAAACACAATTGTCGTTAAATTCCATAAGAAGGGCACTGAGAACGAGTATTTCCTCGCTTGGACGACCACACCGTGGACTCTAGCGTCGAACGTTGCTCTTACAGTCGGACCTGACATCGATTACGTCAAAGTCAGGATGCTCAAGGGTGACGATGAAGGCAACATCTTCTATCTTGCAAAGAACCTTGCTGACAAAGTCCTCGGCGCTGGTAACTACGAGGTGCTCGAGGAGATGAAGGGTAAAGACCTGGAGTACATGGAGTACGACCAGCTCATGCCGTTCTGCTCAGTGGATAAGAAGGCGTTCTATGTAACCTGCATGGACTATGTTTCTGTAGATGACGGAACCGGAATCGTCCACACAGCGCCGGCATTCGGTGAAGACGACTATAACTGCGGAGTGCAGTATGATCTTCCGATCCTGAAGCCTGTCGATGAGCGCGGATGCTACACAGACACACCGTGGAAGGGCCGCTTCATCATGGAAGACGGCCTCGATGTTGAGATAATCAAATACCTGGCAAAGGATAACAAGATCTTCGCGAAGCAGAAGATGCTCCACGACTATCCTCACTGCTGGAGATGCGGGACTCCGCTCGTATACTACGCGAAGCCGGGCTGGTACATCAAAATGAGCGCGCTCAGAGACGAGCTCGTTGCGAACAACAAGACAGTAAACTGGTATCCTAAGTACATCGGTGAGGGCCGCTTCGGAAACTGGATCGCAGACGTAAAGGACTGGGCGATCTCGAGGAACAGGTACTGGGGAACACCTATCCCTATCTGGCGCTGCGAATGCGGACACCTCG
>CAZBFD010000258.1:0-2101 GCA_964491055.1 uncultured Eubacterium sp. | reverse complement strand
AATCATATTAAGATGTAGTAGAAGCTGCTGAATAGAGCATCTTTTCAATCGCTGATAACAAGCACAGTCAAGATTATGTGCCTGTAAAACAGATTATGTACGATGATGTGGATTTGTTTTCCAAAAGGAGTTTAAACCGTGGTGGCTTGACAGGACTAACAACTGGGTTCAAGGATCTGGATAACAAACTTGGCGGCCTGCAGAAATCGAATCTGGTAGTAGTCGCAGCGAGGCCGGCAATGGGGAAAACTGCTTTCGCGCTTAATATAGCACTTAATGCTGCTGAAAAAGCAAAAGCAAATGTGTTGATATTCGATCTTGAAATGTCCCGAGAAGAACTTGGACAGAGGCTGATATCTGAAAGAGGCAATATCTATATGGAGGACCTTAGTAAAGGGAGTATTCAGGGAGACACATGGAATGATATCATTCTGGCATCTGAAGCTGTTGGAAAATGTAATATCAATATTGATGTGACTACAGATCTTACAATGTATAAAATCAGGAACAAGTGTCGCAGGATGAAAGCAAATCAGGGACTGGATCTTATTGTAGTTGATTATTTGCAGCAGCTTGTTACAAAAGCAGATAACGTCGTTAATGAAGTGGGACAACTCTCCAGACAATTCAAGTTGCTTGCGATGGAAATGGATTGCCCGGTACTGTTACTCTCACAGCTTCATCGTCTGCCGAAAGACAGGAAAAAGCCGGAGATGTCCGATTTAAGAGATTCAGGGTCTATCGAACAGGATGCGGACGTTGTTTTGCTGTTGCATAGAGACGATTACTATGATCCGGGATCAAATCCTGGGGTTTGTGAGATCAACATCGCCAAACACAGAAATGGTCCAACAGGCACGGTTGAGCTCACATGGGTAGCCAGGTATACAAAGTTCTCTGATAGAGCTATAGATGGTTGAATTCTATTATTTGATTGGAGCATGAGTCATGGATTTTACACAGTTTATCAACTCTAAAGATATAAGAGATTACCATAGAAAAATCAAGTATCAATATGATGCGGTTGAAGCTGCATGGCTGGTATGGCAGTGTCATAGTATCTCTCTTAAAGAAAAGCATAGTGCTTGGCGCTGGATCATGAATAATATGCCGGATCAGAGTTTGGAAGAGAGCGTGACAACTCCTGGTGCTACAAACAAGCTGCATAGCATATTGAGAGAATATCGTAATAAAAACCTTCATGAATCTATAGATTCATTTATTGACATGCAGAATAGTGCTATAGAAAGCTTTACGAAAAACAGAAATGGCAGCCTGTATACATACGAGTACGAGTATAGAAAAGAATCTGGCGACCATGAACATGAGTGGACTAAAAAGGTTTTTTCGAATTGGAATGACTGTTTAGATAGTATTAAACAGAATGCGGATGAGGATATTATATCCGCTAGCGTTTTCAAATTGTCTACAGGAGAAGATATAAGGTTTGATTGGAACGGTAAAGGATATATCGATGTATCTCCTGATGGGGAGATAATGGATGTTGATGCTGTTCTGGAGGATGACCCCGAAAACTTTAAAGATATTGAGCGGTTCTTTTATAGTCAATGGCTGGAATTTCCTGTTCCATTTAAAAAGGGTGATATAGTCACGGTTGATAACAGCTATATCCATATAGGGCCTGTTGTCCTTGATGGAATAATTATTCCGCCAGGTCGGGATGAGAAGAAATACAGGGAGAGAAGAAAACGCTCTGGCGGGGATTTCTCGGATATGAATTTCTGGGGATACTATATGGGGGATACTGGTGATGTGAATTGGAATGAGCATTTTATTGGAGTAGACAATGATACCCAGTGGGACTATATGGATGTTGAATACTATCGCGATGAATTAAAAGGCATGGACAGGTGCCTTAAACCGATAAGCTCGTTCTTAAAGGGAGAAATAGGTGTGGATCTGCTTCTTAATGCCTATAATCGGATAATGATGGAAGAATATTATAATACAACGATGCCATGGCAATACACAAAAGAAGGACTGGCAGAGGCGGGTATTCTTTCCACAAATGTAAATGAATAATTTTGTTAGCACTTAGAAAACAGAGAAGCAAATAGATAATTGAGCTTTTAAAAGCTAT
>CAZBFD010000257.1:0-2102 GCA_964491055.1 uncultured Eubacterium sp. | reverse complement strand
ATCTTTATCAATTGTTAGAATATCTTCGCAAATAGCTTTAACACTTTTGAAATTGTTTCTATATGTGCGAATAGCTGCATCATTATTGTCTATTCCTGCAATTAACTCAAATCCTGCCATAGTAAATCCAAGGCTCAATCCACCGCAACCGCAGAACAAATCTAAAAAAGTCAGTTTTTTAGACATGCTAAACTCATCTCCTTATTCACTATCTATTTGCTCACTAATGTCAAAGTTAATACAATTATTCTTACAGTAATCATCAATCAGCTTCATAGTTTTCAGATTTGGCTTAGCCTTACCAGTTTCCCAACGATTAACAGTAACGCAAGAAACCCCTAACTCCTTTGCAAAGGTTTCTTGCGTCATGAAAGCTCTCCGACGAATCCGTTTAATATCTAATGCAAAACTCATCTATTTCCCCTCTTTTATAATCATTTAAACACTATTCTATCATTAGTATATCTTAAACATAACATTTACACAACACTTTACTATCATTAAGTAACACTATTCTTAGTTATCTTTGTATTTAAAAAGACCGCAACTTAATGAAACGGTCTTCATATTTAATATCTGTTATTGCAAGTTTTATTATTTGATTTATTCAATCTATTCAAGCGTAAGGCTCTCGTCTCCGGACAGTTCCCGGATCGTCTCCAGCGCCTCATCCTCGCTTATCTCTTCCCAGCTTGTTGTATCATATTCAACATCAAGATAATCATCATTTTGTATCCATTCTTTGGTAATCTTATTAAATGAGTAGGCTTCAAAATCGTCGCTGATCTTGACGACCGCTATATACTTGGGGCTGCCTTTCTTTAGGTTGATCCATCCATAATATTTCATGCTATTTCCTCCTACAGTACTTGGTCTTCCTGCTGATATCTTGCATCTCTTTTTGCGACATACCGGTCTATCGCCGGCGTGACTTTGTTATATGTTGCCTGGTCTACTTTCTCCAGCAGGGCCTGCCATACCTTCACCATGGCAAAGGTATCGAGCCCGCAGTAGCGGAGCATGTAGGCTCTCTGCTTATCTCTTTCTGAAGCCTGCATATTGCGGAGAGCAACGAACATGGCGCTCGCTTCGCCGCCGTTCTGCACACCCGGAAGGTGATGATAATTCAGTGATGGATCGTTAGGATACAGCGCCGGGAGCACGAATTTGATCGACGAGCGTCCCTGCATGTCTTTGATATAATAGCTGTGATCCTTAAACGGGATCTCAAAGTCCCTGATGTTATCATGGATCTGCATAAGCTCTGCAGAAATGTCAGGAAAAATGTCCGCAAGCTCTTTGATCCTGGTCGCTTCAAAATCCTGATGGTATGCCGTCACACATGCATCCTGCGGGATCTCTTTTATCATCTGCTCTGCTAGCTCTCTTCTCGGATCGTGATGCTCATCACCAAGGAATTCATAATGCTCCAACTCAGAGTCAGGCGTCTGCAGGATATCCAGGGAATACTGGAAGGTTACCTGCTCCCACGGCCACTGATCATCATACTCCGGAACTGCCTTCTGGTATGATTCAAAATCAAAGAAGCAGAGTGGATACCAGAGTGTGTCCAGGAACTGCCTTATCGGATCCGGCCGAAGGAACTCTGTATCATACAGCTCTGACTCAACCTGTTCTTTCGGTTTCTGTTTCAGCTCGCCTGACGACAGAAGCTGGTTAAACGATACGAATCCCTTTCCAAACAATTTATCCTTGGTGGATCCCCGCACGTTGGCAAGCTCGAATACATTCGGAGAAGTTATGTCTTTGCCGCAGCTCTTCCATAAAGGGCACTCTTCCTTAGCTGATTTGCACTTGGAGCCTATAACAGCATCCGGAGGATCAGCCTGATCGTAACAGGCGATCGCACTGGCTATATCATGATCGATGTGGCCTTCCCCGGTTCCGTCAGCGTAGGCTTTGATCTCTTTAGTAACATCATCGATCACAAAGAGTTTGCTTAGGTCAAGCGCCCCCTGTCTGCGATAAGTACTGTCCGTATGGATCAGATTGACCTTTTTCACATTAAAGCCGCACTTCTTAAGGACATAGTACTGAAAGGCGCAGTCGATGAGATACTCATCCTCAAGCACACCCTTTTT
>CAZBFD010000256.1:0-2114 GCA_964491055.1 uncultured Eubacterium sp. | reverse complement strand
CGGACCTCTAGGCCCCACTCCCGAAGGGTGTCTAATTTATGATTGAACATTGCAAGGAAGGCCTTAGGCGCAGTGTCCTGATATTGGAGAAACTCAATATCATCTTCAACTATCGCTATGTCCTTACCCTGCATAATGCAGCTGCCAATAAGTTTTAAATAAGCATTATCAAAAATACCTGATGTCAGTTTCGACAGACTGTCATTATCCAGATCACAAACTACTACTTTGCTGTACCCTTCGAGGTTGACCTGCTGTGCGTTATTGTCAACACTGTCAACATCGCAGCTCTCTCTTAAAAATTTGTTACTGATCAGGTCAGGGCAGCTCTGATTGAGATCCTTTGAAATTACAAGGACCTTACGCTTTGGCATCTTGGCTGTCTCATGCTTGATGATAGCCAGCTCAACACGCCTTACGATCTCTCCAATCAGTCTGGTGATATCCAAAATGCTGCCTCCTTCCTAAAAATTAAATGACTTTTTGGCTGTACCGTATTCTCCGGCAAGATATTTGCACATCATGATGTGCAGAGCACTTGACAGACGGTTCAGCTCTTCGATGATGTCAACCCGACTTACCTTCCTATTCTCCTGGAAAGCATCTACAGCTACCAGTTCAGCCTCTCTGATCTCAGTTCTGATCCTGTTCAGCAGAGAGTACTCGATTCCCATTGTATGGTTAGGAAGCTGCATCTGCTTGATGTTATAGAACTTCATCGGATTGTGAGAATGCTCACGGAGTTCGTCGTGCGTAAGCCCGATGATAGTATCTTTCGTATATGCCTGATCGAGTATCTCAGCAACCATAAGTTTCTGAAGACAATCAAGAATATCGTCAAGATCCTTGTTAAGGCTCGCGCTTCCGCTCTCCTTGTCTACCACGCACTGCGTATGGACTACTTCAGCTTGTACGAAGTCTAGTCTTCCGCGGTACTTGATGCGTGGATGGTTCTTGTCCACGAGCTTATTGCCAAACAGCTGAGTCATGAACTCCGGTTTGTCGATATAGCCGGCACCGGTCTCATAATCAACATACTTGGCTTTGATTCCTTCAGCTGGCGCCTCGGACGGAGCCGGAGCACTTGCTGCAGGCGCAGGTCTCGAAGCGGCGACTGCTGCCGGCTTCGGAGCTGCTGCTTCACGGGCACCGCGATTCCTTTCGAAATCGATGTCCACTTGCATCTGATTTAAGTATTCTCGTGCTGCAGGAGATAACAGTTTACCCTCAGGTATATAATATACCTCGGGCTTTGTAGCTTTCAGTTCGGCCCTGATTATTGCTTCAGTTATGACCTTCAACTACAACACCTCCTCTCTCCTGCAGTCACTACTCATCTCTCTTGAAAACTTCGCTATCGTCAAGCTTCGGAAGAATAAATTCAACTTCCGAATGTGGTCTTGGGATAACATGGATCGAGAGCAGTTCGCCTACTCTCTCTGCAGCTGCTGCTCCGGCGTCGACTGCTGCCTTTACAGCACCTACATCTCCTCTTACCATGACTGTTACAAGTCCTCCACCGACAAGAACCTTGCCGATCAGGGTAACGTTAGCAGCCTTTACCATAGCATCAGCTGCCTCGATCGACCCTACGAGTCCCTTGGTCTCAATCATACCTAAAGCTAGCGTCTGATTCATTTTAATCCTCCTGGAAATCAATAAGCCGTAAGACTAGTCTGCCTTTGCAAAAGCTTCAAGCAGTTCGTCCTTCTTGGCGAATTTGATCTCTTGTTTCGTCAATGGAAAACCTTCGACGGCTCTGGCTTTTCTCCTGAGATCTCCGACAGTCATATCCTCCAGCGGAATATCCGCGATCGGAGCATCACTAAGATCTTCTTCAGGAGCTACGTCAGGCTCAGCGGTCTTATTGACTTCTGCAGCTGCCGCCTTAGGAGCGGGAGCTACAGGTTTCTCCTCTGCTGAAGCACTCTTTGGAGCGCCTCCATCCGGAGTGGTCGGCGGAACCATTCCCAGCATTGCACGCACTGCAGGCGCTGGTCTTGGAATTACATGAACTGACTTCAGCTCACTTACTCTTTCCGCGGCAGCGGCTCCGGCATCCACAGCAGCCTTGACTGCTCCGGTATCGCCTTCCACAAAGAATGCGGTGAGCG
>CAZBFD010000255.1:0-2115 GCA_964491055.1 uncultured Eubacterium sp. | reverse complement strand
CAGCAGATAATCGAAGCCAATAGAATGACAAGTCCAAACGCAGCATTCGGCGTTTATTTAACAATATTCTTTATGTATTTCATCGTTTGCTGGCCTATCAGTATGCTGGCCGGCTGGCTCGAAAGGAGGTGGGCATAACAGTCATGAAAGAAGAATTACTTGTGATCTCGCATCTTCTGAAAGAATACGACGGCAACGTGATACTTGAGGACTTCAGCATGACTGTCCACAAAGGCGAGGTCATCGTCATCGTCGGTCCTTCCGGATGCGGCAAGAGCACGCTTCTCCGATGTATCAATGCTCTGGAGCCTATCCAGGGCGGGAGCATAACGCTCCGCGGCGAAAGCGTGAGCCAGGGCAGCAAAAACCTCACGCAGGTAAGGAGAAAGATCGGCATGGTCTTCCAGAGCTACGACCTTTTCCCTCATATGACGGTGCTTGACAATATAACGCTTGCGCCTATGAAAGTCCTGAAGAAATCAAAGGCTGAAGCTGAGAAAGAGGCTCTCGAGCTTCTTGACAGAGTAGGCCTTAAGGACAGAGCATCAAGCTATCCAAGGCAGCTGTCAGGAGGCCAGAAGCAGAGAGTCGCGATCGTGCGTGCACTATGCATGCATCCTGAGATCATGCTCTTTGACGAAGTTACGGCAGCCCTCGACCCGGAGATGGTCCGCGAAGTGCTCGACGTAATCGTCGACCTCGCACGCCATGACAGGACGATGCTGATCGTGACACACGAGATGAGCTTTGCCAGGGCTATCGCAGACCGCGTAGTTTTCATCGACAACAAGCACATCGTTGAGGAGAACGATCCGGACACCTTCTTCGACCATCCTGAGACAGAACGCGCACAGAAGTTCCTCAAGACGTTCGAGTTCGAGCACGTAAAGAAATTAGATGATACAGACGAAGTATTATAAAAGGAGTAAAGGAAAAATGAAAAAGAATGCAGTAAAAATCATCGCTATTATCGCAGCACTCGTTATGGTATTATCACTTGCAGCCTGCAGCAGCAAAGGCGGAAGCAGCAAGACTGTCTACCGCACACTTGACGAGATCAAGGAATCCGGCACCATCAACATCGGTGTATTCTCAGACAAGAGCCCGTTCGGCTATGTAGACGAGAACGGCGAGTACCAGGGTTATGACATCGAGCTCGCAAAGAAGATCGGTGAGGACCTCGGAGTTGAAGTGAACTACGTATCCACAGAGGCAGCCAACAGAGTTGAGTACCTGGAGACTGGAAAAGTCGACATCATCCTCGCAAACTTCACTGTTACAGATGAAAGAGCAGAGAAAGTCGACTTCGTTCTTCCGTATATGAACGTATCCCTTGGAGTCGTATCACCTGACAGCAGAGTCATCAAAGACGTGTCAGAGCTCACAGCAGACGACGAAGTGATCGTCATTTCCGGAACTACCGCAGAGACATACTTCACTGAGAATCTTCCAGACGTAAAGCTCCAGAAATACGACACATACGCAAACGCCAAGAACGCACTTGAGAACGGCAACGCATCATGCTGGGCAAACGACAACACAGAAGTCATCGCATTCGCAAATGAGAACGCAGGCTACACCGTGGGCATCCCGGAGCTTGGAGACCAGGACACCATTGCACCTGCAGTAAGCAAAGGAAACAAAGACCTTCACCAGTGGGTCGCAGAAGAAATGGCCGCACTCGGTGAGCAGAACTTCTTCCACGAAGACTATGAGAAGACTCTCCTCTCAACATACGGATCAGAATACGAAGAAGAACTCGTAGTAGAGCCGACACTCGACGCCGCAAAATAGTGCTTATAAAGAAGTGTTGATAATAACCGCCACAACCGTTGAAGAATCAACTGCTATGGCGGTTTATTTTGTTTTGCTTTTCACTCTCGCATTCAACTGCTTTTCAGACCTGTATCTAAAATGCTGAATGATTTTGCTGATTCGGCATAAAAAGTCAGCATTAGAATCCCAGACAACAGAAAATGATGGTGTTTTCATGAGTATGCTGTATGATTTTTATGTAATTAAGAAAAAATACATCATTCTTTTAAAAATGATGTATTTTTTTCTCAATCACTCAATATCAGTCAGCAATTAGATGATACAACGGATTTGATTAAG
>CAZBFD010000254.1:0-2121 GCA_964491055.1 uncultured Eubacterium sp. | reverse complement strand
AGTGACGTGCCCCGCCCTGATCAGCAGGGCCGGCACCGCGGACCGTTCGAGAGGAACAAGAAGATCATCTATGCGACACAGGAAGTCTGCGGCATATGCGGAAGACCTGTGGATAAGAGTCTGAAGTTCCCGCATCCCCTGTCGCCATGTATTGACCACATCATTCCGATCGCCAAAGGCGGGCATCCAAGCGACATAAGCAATCTCCAGCTTGCTCATTGGACTTGTAACAGGCAAAAGAGTGACAAGCTGCTGGGACATACGGAAAAGCATCAGATGTTAGATGTTATAAGCACCAGGATACTGCCTCAGTCGATGGATTGGGCTGCGTATAGGTCAAAGTAGGGGCGTACCTCCCCTGCTGGCCCCGGCTCGCCACTTCACGCCGTCACTACGAAAAAAAACACACGCTGAAGAGGCGTGCCTGGAAAGGAGTAAAAAATGCCGGACTACAGAGGCATAGATTATCTTCGAAACAAACTGGAAATCAAAAAGAGAAGAGTAAACGTCCGTAAGCACTACTACGAGATGAAAGAAGTAAGCTCAACTCAAAGCACGGTTATTCCGTCAGAGCTGCTCTTCATGTATAAGTCCACGCTGGGGTGGTGTGCGAAGGCGGTAGATAGTATTGCCGACCGGCTGCTGTTTAAAGGGTTCGCTGAAGATAATTTCGAGATCAACGAGATCTTTCTTATGAACAATTCAGATATCCTGTTTGACAGTGCTATCCTTTCGGCGCTTATGACTGCGTGCAGCTTTATATATATCTCCCCGGACTCGGACGGCTTCCCTCGTCTTCAGGTTATCGATGGCGGAAATGCTACGGGCGTGATAGATCCGTTGACAAGTATGCTGCATGAAGGGTATGCGGTGCTCAAGAGCGATGATTACGGGAATCCGACAACAGAGGCATATTTCACCGAAGAATATACGGAGATATACTAAAGAGGCAAAGGCCTGACTGCCAGACAATCGAATCCTGCTCCGTATGCGCTGCTGGTTCCGATCATATACCGGCCTGATGACAGAAGGCCGTTTGGCCATTCGAGGATCAGCAGAACGTGTATGTACCTTCAGAAATTTGCTAAGAGGACACTTGAGAGATCCGAAGTATCTGCAGAGTTCTACTCTTTTCCTCAGAAATACGTTCTGGGTTTGGAAAAGAATGCGGAGCAGCTTGAAAAGTGGCGTGCGACCATATCGTCATTCCTGCAGTATGACCAGGACGAAAACGGAAATCATCCTGTTCTGGGGCAATTCCAGCAAGCCTCGATGTCTCCGTTTTCTGAACAGCTGAAGACCGCCGCGTCTATGTTTGCTGGAGAGACAGGACTTACTGTCGACGATCTGGGTTTTGTTTCTGACAATCCGTCAAGCAGCGAGGCGATAAAAGCATCGCACGAAAGCCTCAGGCTGATTGCCAGGAAGGCGCAGCGCACATTCGGATCCGGTTTTCTGAATGCCGGCTATCTGGCAGCGTGTGTCAGAGATGATTATGAATACAATAGACGGCAGTTCTACCTTACGAAGCCGAAATGGGGACCGATCTTCGAGCCGGACGCATCTGCTCTTACTGTATTCGGGGATGGTGCGTCCAAGATTAATGCAGCTGTTCCGGGATACTTTGGCAGAGATAATCTTGAAGATCTTACGGGCGTAGAACCGAGCGGGGAAATAAATGACGAAGGATATAGCGCCGGAACTTCTGAAGGAGATTCAGTATAGTTTCCATGAGAACATAAAAGAGAATATGACTATACAGGATCTCTACGAAGTGCTTCATAGCGGGAAGGCTACCTACAACGAAGCCGATCGGTTTGCCGTAGAGATGGGGAATGCTCTAGCGAAAGCGTTCAGAGAAAACGTATCTTCGGGGGTCCTTCCGGAAGGCAAGATGTATTATAATATCGCGAGCCGGATAGTTCCTCCGGAGCTAAGGGATAGCTTTGAGGAGATCGCCGATTACGCACAGGCCATGCAAAAGGGCATGAATGAGCGTGCGAAGCTCAGGATCAAAGCGCAGCGTCCGAAATATAACAAGGACCGTGAGAAAGGTCTGATCGAGCATATCTGTAGGGCGGATCGGTATGACAATGTCAGAAAAGAATTTGAAGAGGATAT
>CAZBFD010000253.1:0-2121 GCA_964491055.1 uncultured Eubacterium sp. | reverse complement strand
ACGGTCACTCCTGTTCCCTGAAGTTCACGCCAGAGAGCATTCGACCAGCTCGTCACATATGCCTTCGTCGCGTAGTACACAGCCTGCAGCGGTCCAGGCATCGTCGCCGCGGTGGAAGATACGTTCAGGACTTTGCCGTTTCCGAGCTTGATGAAGTCCGGAAGGAACAGCTTGCATAGCCTTGTCGGTGTCTCGATATTGACTGCGATCATCGACATGTCCTGCTCCATCGTCCTCTCCCGGGCAAAATCTCCCTGCCCGCCGAATCCGGCATTGTTGATGAGGTAGTCGACTATCCAGCCGTTTTCCTTACATGTGTCATATATCTTCTGGGCTGCATCCTGTGAAGAAAGATCTACTGCTATAGTATGGACTTTAACTCCATACTGTTTCTTCACACTTTCAGCCTGCTCATCGAGCTTGCTCTGGCTGCGGCCTACAAGGATCAGATCCCCGCCTCTGCCTGCGTGAATATTTACAAAGCATGTTCCAAGTCCGCCATATGACCCGGTTATCAGCGCTGTTTTCTTTTCCATATCATGAACCTCCTCTTTTGACATGATTGTCCTGTTCGATCTTATGGTCATATAATATCCGATAACAAAAGCCATATGAACATCTAAAAGCGCCATTATTATATCAATTCACGCCATGTGTATCAAGCTCCTTTCTTACACGATTTGAGTAATAAAAAAGCCGCTGCGATAATTGCAGCAGCCATGTAATCAGGAAGCATTGTATTCATTTTTCATTTTATAAACCATGGCAGTGCGCTATAGAAACATTGCCATAGGCAAAGGCAGAAAGAGATAGTCCTCTGTTACTCTGAGGTCTCCTTTAGTCAGAAAAACCCCTTTCTCTGCCTGTCCCTTATACTTATTGCAAAAGTAATCAATTGATGGATGATCCTTGCTGCTTCCACTTTTTACTTCAATCGGAGTAGTCTTTTTCGCTTTATGTCCATATATCCTGACCTCTTTACATTTCAAGAATCGATAACTGCTGCCAATAACCATTATACAAAAAATCGATAGTGATTCAACCTGAAATATAACAAATATTCGATAGTACATTGAGGGCGCTGTACAGAAACTCATTTTCTTTTGCTATACCGATGAGATTAGACTTGATTTACGGAAGTCTTAGATTTTTGATCAGGACGTCAACATCCTGCGTTTTGTATAAACTTTCGGAATAGTCCCCGATTGTATTCTTTGAGCACACTCGATTTTGCCGATCGCTGCAGCCCAGAGCCTACGACGCATAGCCTCTGCCCCAGTTCTCCCGGCTTATGCTAATCCAGCACTTTGTGCAACAGCCCCTGCTGTTATATACTCACCATTATTTTATTCGATATTTCCGCATCTTCATCGTAAGTGTAATCGAAGCTTTGGACCATCTTCTTCAGCATGTTGTATGATAACTGATTCTTTCCTTCCGCGGGATCGAAGCGGTCTCCGCCATATGTAACAGTTACCGTCGCAGTCAGATCCGCAGCTGAATACTCAACTGCTATGTGGATCGGGAAATAGTCACCCTCCGGGAACAGCATCTGCTGAACTATCTCTTCTACCACTAGTATGATCTTGTACTTGATCTTCGACGGGATCTCATTCTCAATACAGTAGCGGTTCAGGGAGTCGTTCTCGGCGGCAAAGCCGAATTCCCTGTTCGCAATATCGAATTCGTGCACTTTCAGCTTTCGAATAAAGCGTCTGGTAAGCTCTTTTTCAGGTCTCTCGAATATCTGCTCGGGAGAGCCGTCTTCATATATCCCGCCCTGGTCCATATAGAACACGCGGTTGCAGATCGACCGGGCAAAATTCATCTCGTGCGTTACGATGAGCATGGTTTTGCCACTGTCTGCGAGGTCGCGGATCACTGACTTCACCTCGCCGATCATCGTAGGGTCAAGTGCCGATGTCGGCTCATCGAGCAAAATCACCTCGGGATCCATGGCGAGAGTTCTTGCTATCGCTGCCCGCTGCTTTTGTCCGCCGGAAAGCTGATCAGGGTAATCCAGCTCGCGCCCGGATAGTCCGACTCTGTCAAGCAGTTTCATGCCTGTGTCGTACGCCTCCTGCTTAGACTTTCCAAGGATATCCACAGGCGCCATCATGA
>CAZBFD010000252.1:0-2127 GCA_964491055.1 uncultured Eubacterium sp. | reverse complement strand
ATAATTATAGATAGAAAAAGCATACATAAAAAATACCCTGCAGACTGCCCTGAAAAGTTGAAAAATCGGGGAGATCTGCAATTTGATGTATCTATATAATCAGGAAGACGATAACGATAAAGGTCGCATAAAAATATAGTGGATTTATTGGAGGCGGTAAAATGAGAGAGATGAAAAACAGCCTGACCGTGAAGGTTTTGATGTCGATCCTGGCGGCGGCACTTGTTATCGGGGCGTTCGCATTGTCCGGCGCAGAAGCTTTTGCTGATGAAAAGGAGCAGCCGGGGATCACGATGGACATAACGGACCCTCTAACTAATGGCATGAACACCAAAGACGCGGCGACACTGTGGTTCGGCGGCAGTAACGAGTTCGGATGGCGTGTTATCGGATACAACAAAGATGAAGCTTCAGGGAGCGGTGCTTTTACACTGCTCTCGGACGGTAATCTGGAGGCCATACGGTACTATCAGTATGACGGCGTCCCAATCGATTATGAGAAGAGCTTGCTGAGAGGCTCAGCGAATTCCATGGCGGGATCGTTCACGAACGGTGAGCAGGCAGCGATGCTGAAGAATGATAATGTATGCGGCGATCAGCTGTGGGCTCTTTCAGCTGAAGAGGCAAAGACGGTCGATGCGGAGCTCAGGAAGGAAGATCCGACCAGGGCGGACGACCCTGCAGTCATGTGGTGGCTCAGAGATGTCACAAAGCAGGATCCGTCTTTTGCTGCTGATGTTAAAGGTGACGGAACGATCGACGAGACGGGAAGCGACGTTACGACATGGCTCAATCTCCGTCCGGCTTTCCAGCTGAACCAGTCGCAGGTGCTCTTCATCTCAGATGGTATAGGCGGCAAAGTCTCCGGCGATACACCTGAGACAGCACTGACTCCTGTCGGCGCAAATACGAGCGGAAGCTGGAAGGCGACTCTGATCGAAAAGGGCAGAGCGCCTTTCAAGGTACAGGATACCGCATACGTTATGGAAGGCCTCCTGTCTGTGAAATATACAGGCGCAGCCACAGGTAACAATGAGTGGATATCAGCGATCGTCGTAGATGAGAACGGGGATATCAAGTATTACGGAAGGATCAGGAATCTCGTCAGCAACAGTGATGCCAGTGGAAGCTGCACGATCGATCTTAAGGGAAAGTGCGATAATTCCAAAGATACTGTCTACGTGTTCAACGAGCAGATAAACGGCGATAAGAGATCTGATTTTTCAAGCCCGCTCAGAGTTGTGCAGAGTCCGGTGGATCCGGGCAATGCGGGAACAGATCTGCCGACTTTCCCGATCACTTTCAGGCTGGTCAATAACGGCGCGTATATAGCGAGGCTGCATGTATCTGACGGGTATACCGGAGATGAGTGGTATACCGAACAATGCTTGGAGGGGCAGCAGGTGGAGGTCTCATTCATGAGCCATGCAGAACCGTATTTTGTTGACGGATATGATGTCAGTGTCGAGATATGGGCGTTCGGATGGTTCGACAGCGGCATGGGCTGGGAAGGCCTGTACTTCAATAACCCTGAAGTCCCGGGATGGGAGATCACTACGAGAGGGACCGTGTTATCATATGACTTTGGCTATAGATGGCTCGGCAAAGGCGATATAGGGAGCGATGACATCCTTCAGCCTGCTGCGATCAAAGCGTCGAAGACCACGGTTAAGAAAGGCAAGAAGACGACCGTAAAAGTAACGTCCGACAGCGGTGCTAAGCTCACGGCTGCGGCAAATAACACAAAGGCGAAGAGCGCACTTAAGAAAAAGTACGTTAAGATCACGAACGGCAAGACCGCAAAGATATCATTCACAAAGAAGGCACCGAAAGGGACATATAAGTTCAAGGTCACTTCGCCGGCTAGCGGAAGCTATAAGGAGACGGCAAAGATCATCACAATAAAGGTCAAATGATATTTATAGATGATATTCTAAAATGTATAAAAAATGTTTATGTCAGTGTTGAATTCTTTTTCTGATTGTGATAAAATTTTATCAAAGTTAGATGCTTATACTGACATGTAAAGCTTATAATTGATAAAATTTTGATCGGTCATACCGGGAAGGGAAAAAAGTTATGAAAGGTTGGGAATTTACTGGAACACATCAGCCGCTGAAGATCGTC
>CAZBFD010000251.1:0-2133 GCA_964491055.1 uncultured Eubacterium sp. | reverse complement strand
CGCTTCCGGCTTTCTGCTCTCCGCTTCCGGCTTCCTTTCCTTCAGCTTCCCCTGCCTTGCTGTCATCTGCAGCATCTCCGGCAGGCTCTGTATCCTCAGGCTCTGCTTCAGAGCTTACATCCTCGATCTCGATCTCGGAAACGTCCTGCTCTGCTTCAGGCTTTTCTTTCTTTTTAGTCATTTCCTTCACCTTCACCGCCTTTTTCATCTATATTGTTCATATCGAACGAATCATTCAGATTATCCGTGAGATATTTGACTATCGACGTGATCTCACCGTACTGCATCCTCGTCGGACCGATGACGCCGATCTTTCCGACGTATCTTCCGTCCACGTGGTATGTCGCTGTTATCAGCGAGCAGTCTGTCAGATCCTCGTCTGCATTCTCCTCACCTATCGTCACGATCATGCCGTCATCACGGTCCATGATCTTCCGTGTGAGCTTCTCTTTCTGGTCGAACAGCGAGATGAAGCTCTTTGCCCTGGACAGATCCCCGAACTCAGGAAGGTCGAATATGTGGCTGAGGCCGTCCATGTAGAGATGCACGTCCAGCATGTCCTCCAGAGTCCTCATGAAGTTCGGCATCACGCTCTCAGCAAGCTTGTTCATGGCCGTGAGGTCTGTCTTGAAGTCGTCGATGATGCTGTTCTTCAGGACATCTGTCAAAGTCCTTCCTCTGTAGTCGTACGTGATGTTCTTCGCAAGCACTGTCAGCTGCTCCTCAGTATACGGATCATCGAGCACGACCCTCGTGTTCTGGGCTTTGCCCGATTCCGTGACGATCATCAGGATGACCTGGTGCTCGTCCACAGGGAGGAGGTTCACGAATTTGATGACTTCCTCATCCTTGCTCGGAGTGATCGCGAACGACGCCAGATTAGTGATCTCTGACAAAAGCTCTGCCGCGCGCTCGATCGTCTTGTCGAACTCTGAGATGTCAGCCTTCAGCGTGTCGCGGATGATCATCTTGTCCTCGTTCGAGACCTCCACCTCATCCATCATGCTGTTCACGTACAGTCTGTATGCCTTGTCAGAAGGAACCCTGCCCGCGGACGTATGAGGATGTGTAAGGTATCCCATCTCCTCGAGGTCGCTCATCTCGTTCCTGATCGTCGCCGGGCTCATCGCCATGTCGAACTGCTTAGAAAGAGTCCTGGAGCCGACAGGTTCAGCAGTGCGCACATAATCACTTATGATCGCCTGCAGTATCTTCAGTTTTCTTTCAGTTAATTCCATTACTCTTACCCTGTCCTTTTTGCTTGTTAGCACTCACAATGTCCGAGTGCTAACTCTATATATAATGTACCCCAAAAGGAGAAATATGTCAACACTTTTTGATGCAAATTACGTGAAAATTAGGTGAAGAAATGTAACGGCTGGATTTTGATAAAAGTTAGTAGCTATTTCTCGAAATGTTATGGGATCGTCTACAACATCTCATCATTTTCCGCACTAATTCAAAAGTGTGTTATTTCAATGCCTTTACTGCTTGCGGAAGAAACAAAAGCGCAGAATTTCAACCTTTTCAGCTAGTGCGGAAATTAAGCTTTTGTTGTAGACAATCCCATAATATTTTGCATTTTGGTGCATACTCTTCTTAATCATAAGAACACACCAGTATATCAACGGGCTTTTAAAAAGCCTACCATATGATACAGAGTTGTGGTAAAATAACCATTAAGGGGTATGATCTCGGCGAGCAGGTTTAATTATGTCAAACACTAAGAACAACAAGAAAAAGAAAGACAATTCACACGACGAATTCCAGGAACGTGTAATGGAAGTCGACGTACAGTATGAGGACATACCTGTCGACAAGAAAGACCCTGTGATCATGAAGTCCAGGGCGATTCAGCAGGCCCACACCATGGCCCTGATCGGCATCGTGACATCGATCATCCCGATCATAGGCCTTATCATCGGTATCCTTGCGTATCTCAAGCTGAAAGGCCTCGGCCAGATCCCGTATGATCTCAGGATGCGCTATGCATCAGCCAAGGCACTTGCCAAAGGCGCCATCGCCGCCAGCATAGTCATGATGATCGTCATGGTATTCGTGCTGTCGACAGGCATGATAAAGTGACGGAATCATCAAAATCTATACGTAAAAAACAGCGCTCGAAGCGCTGTT
>CAZBFD010000250.1:0-2158 GCA_964491055.1 uncultured Eubacterium sp. | reverse complement strand
AGCTCGCTGTCATCCGGCAGTATATCCAGTGCTGCCTTTGCCACACGTGCAATTCCTACAGCTGATGTATAGTATTCAAGGTCTTTGAATATCTCCAGGCCGCAAACAGGGTTTTGATCGTCGGTATCGTGATCGTCGGACTTCACAGCAAGCTCCCGGATCAAAGGATGCTGCGGCTGCACTTTCATGTGGCCGATCTCGCCGGCTGATCCGAATGCGCCCTGCATGATCTCGCCCTGCTGAACGATCCCGCCGCCAATGCCGGTACCGATCGTTACGACGACGACTGTCTGGTCACGGCACGACCCCGCGATGACTTCGCCGAGTGCGGCAGCATTCGCATCGTTTGTGACCGATATGTCCTGTACACCGGTCAGCTCCGCAAGCTCAGCCGATACATCGACGAGCGTACTCCATCCCAGATTAACGCAGCCGTTGACCAGCATATCGCCCGTTTCACGGTCTTTTACTACAGGGCCCGGCACTCCGACACCGATCTTCACAACGTCGCTCATATCGGCCCCCAGGCTCTCCAGCTGCACAGCGATAGCCTCCGCAATGTCCGGAAGGATATGCACGCCGTCATTCTCCGTCCTCGTCGGGATCGCCGTCTTCATCAAAATCTCGTTTGCAGCTCTATCTCTGTCGAACACTCCGATCTTAACCGTAGTCCCGCCGATATCCACACCGATATTATATTTACTCATAACCTGCCTCTATAATAGAAAAATACACTATGCTCATCAAACTTTTTCCTAGATTATTATACACTACTACGACACCAGCCGATCATATATTATTAAAGATTATTAGATTCTGCCGGCACTATTTCTCCTTGTCTGCTTTAAAGCAATAGAGTTCTTCTCCTATTTTAATGCATTAAATAGGATGAATATGTGTTTTAGGAGAATGATTTTGCATAGAATGTGCTTCTTCCAGCCCCATATTTTTCAATATAGCCTTCATCCAAAAGCTTTTTCAGATTTGCCTCAACAGATTTCTCACTTATACTTGGACAAATATTGACGATCTCCTGTTTCGTAAACTTTCCTACGCAGGAATCAACAGCAACCTTAACGATATCATACGTACTGCTCTTCACAGCAACAGAGTGGAGCTTCCCGTTCTTCGTTGTCACTATGGTGGTCGTCTCTCCTATTATATTGATTCGTTCCTCGAATTCTCTATAACAAGCAAGAATCACTCCTAGCATATATTTGATGAACGGCATAGGATCGTCGCCTTCTTCATGCCAGTTTTGCGACGCCTCTTCCAGTTTGTCGTAGTATACATTCTTAGTCTTTTCTATATGTTTTTCAATACTGATATATTTTCCTACCTCATAGCCACTGCGGTACAAGAGAAGCAGTGTGAGAATCCGGCTCATCCTTCCATTACCATCGTCAAACGGATGTATGCAGAGAAAATCATGGATAAACACCGGAATCAGCAGCAATGAATCAACAGAATGATTTTCTATTGCTTTTCCATAGTTTTCACAAATCGCCTCAATGCATGGAGCAGTTTCGTATGGTGGTACCGGTGTGAATCGTATGAATTCTGTCCCATCCGGCCTGATTTCTTTCAAATAATTTTGCGCTGTTTTAAAAGAACCGCCGCCAGCGTCAGTATACTGCATTAGATCTCTGTGAAGCTGCAGAATGATATTCGCCGATACTGTGATGTAATCATGACTATCATGAATTGTATTCAGCACATCACGATATCCGGCGATTTCTTTTTCATCCCTATTCTTTGGAGTCGTCTTTTCTCTAACAATTTGCCCCAATCTGGAATTTGTCGTAACGATCCCTTCGATTCTATTCGATGCGTCAACCGACTGCACTTTTGCGACCTCTACAAGGCGTTCAAGTTCAACAGGTTTCTGTCTGGAATACAGTTCCTGTTTTCCCTTGTATTCATGGATCTGCGACAGATAGTTCAATATCTCATTGTCCCAGAGTATTGTCTCGTATTTTGTGTAATCAAAGACTCGCATAGTTTCTCCCAGTTTTCTCCTAATACACATTTTTCTCCTATATTATAACATGTATTAGGAGATTAGCAACATTTTTAGGATATAATTGTATAATTCGATTAGCGGACCTTCACTTTAAATACCGCTTATTAGATGTTCTACCTCTTCATAAATCATTAT
>CAZBFD010000249.1:0-2190 GCA_964491055.1 uncultured Eubacterium sp. | reverse complement strand
TTTGCATCTATGCCTTTTTTATTACAGGTTGATCTGGTTGATCACGTCGTCGTAATAGATGTACAGCTCTATATCGTTCAGGCCTCCGATAGCGACCTTGGAATTGCGGCGGTTAAGTTCTTTCATGCAGCGCTTCTCCGGATAGAACTCGTGGTTGGAGCACTGGTCTGTGTGGAGATAGAACCTTTCGACTCCCTGCTCATGGAGGTATCTGGACATGTGCCTGAATATGCCGCTTCCGACGCCCTGGCGCCTGTGTTCTCCGTCCATGATGAGGAGCGCGACCTCTGCGCCGATATCCTTGCCATCGAGCAGGTATTCAGCGCCTTTGTACTCTTTCTCCAGGTCGTTCCAGTCTTTCTGGTTCTTAAGGCCGTCAGGATCGCTGCAGAGTGCTGTCGCATGCTCAATAAACTTCATCAGATAATCATCGTGTATCGGATGCCCGTCTTTGATATCGAGAATGCAGATGCCGACGCACCTTCCGCCGTCATCCGCGACAAAGGCTTTGGTCGAGTGCACGAGCTCGTAGTAAAGCACCATATAGCCGTAGTGTACGGCAACGTCAGGCTTCACCCTGATGTCGTCGCCGCCCCACTTCTTCCATATCATATCGGCGAGCGCAGGCATGTCGCTCTCTGTCATTTCCCTGTAGATAATCATTCTCTCTCTGCCTTCATCTCAACTTTAGTCTTGTACATAGCCTGGTCAGCGCGGTTGAAGACCGCTTCCACATCGTCCCCGTTTTGATAAACCGCAAGACCTACCGCCGCGGAGTAACGCTTCCACGGATCGCAGTTCTCCTTTGCGGAGCTCTCGGCATAACGCCGCTTCAGCTCCTGAACAAGCTCTTCTCTATTATTATAATCCTGTCCGCGGATAACTGCAACAAATTCATCACCGCCGACCCTGAATACCGGCGAATGTTTGAAGATCTGGCAGATCATGTCGCTTACCCCGATAATGAGGTCATTCCCGTGCTCATGGCCGTACTTGTCGTTCATGGTCTTAAGGTCGTTAACATCCACCATCACGATACCGAACTGCGCGGTACCTTCACTTATGTCTTTGTTCAGGGTCTCTTCTTTTTTGTTGTATGCAGTCCTGTTTTTCACCTTCGTCAGTGCGTCCGTATATGCCTGCGTCTGTAATCCCTTCTTCTGATCCTCCGCAGTCAGCTTCTCCTTGACATATTCTTTCATGTTCTCGGATAGTTTCGTCACGGAGTCAGACAGTGACTTTACTTCATTCTGCACATTAAAATCAGGCGCCGAGTATTTAAGATCGTCCGGGTCTTTTCTTCCCGCGGACTGTTCAGCAAAATCTGTAACGCTCTTTTCAAGCTTGTTCAGAGGCATCGTTACGTTGTCGCGGAGCCACCACAAAAGGGCTATGATAGAGATCACGCCGAAGAATATGATCATAGTGATGTTGAAGAACACTGTTTCATAGATCACTTTTCTGATCTCGTCCACGCCGACATCAACGCAGAGCATGGCAAAGTGGTTACCCTCCGAATCGACAAGCGGCCTGCACAGCGTATAGTCCACTCCCCACTGAGAAGGATTAAAGATGTAGACGTCCTTATCACCCTGTTCTATTGCATAGAATTTCTCTACAGTCTCCTTATCATACCAGTCCGCTTCACCGTCACCTAAATGGAGCACCATGTCAGGCTCATTTTCCTTTTCATATGTGGAATTACCCGTACAGATCTCAATAACAGATACGTCATTAGTTTCCGGATCCAGGACCTGCATGACATAGATGTAATGCAGATCCTCATAAGTATCTACTATCCTGTCCAGAAGAGCCTGAAGATCCTTGTATTTCTCAGACTCAACATATGTCCTCGAGCACTCCGACAGATCATCCTTATCAATATAGCTCTCCACATAAGTCACTATGCTTGCCATCTGCTTCTGATATCTGTCATACATCGTCCTTGTATACAGCTGATAAGTCGCAAATGACAACACAGCAGTGAGTACGGCAAAGAAGATGACTGCAGCAAGCGTGATGCTGCGGTTGAGCGGCCTTTTCTTCATCATAAGATCCCCCTATAGAAATCCATAACCACTATCTGTATTTTATCACGTTAACATGTAAAATCGAACACAAATCTATAAAAAAGTGTCAACGGGGACGGTTGCGACCTGCCTGGTTTGCTGTTACAATAAGTGAGGCGCA
>CAZBFD010000248.1:0-2256 GCA_964491055.1 uncultured Eubacterium sp. | reverse complement strand
GGCGTGCCGAGCGAACCGTCGATAAAATCATTCTGCATATCTATTACTACAAGCTTTTTCATGTTTCTTCCCCCTACTTGCACATATATCTATTACTTGTGTATAATTATACCATACACTTAGTAAATGCTGAATCCAAAAAGAAACTTGCGATCCGGCTGGCGGACGGAGGAATAAAAATGTCTAAGTATGATACCGTGCTCTTTGATTTTGACGGGACCGTGGTCGACACTACTGACGCGGTGTTGAAGGCGTGGCAGCATACTTATGATGTGCTGCAGCCGGGCGGATATGATGAGGCGGACTGCCTGCTGACGTTTGGCGAGCAGCTTGACGCGAGCCTGCACAGGCATTTTCCGGACGTACCGACGGAAGAGGCTGTTGCGATCTACCGTGACTGGCAGAAGGCAAGGCTTGGCGAACTGGCTCATGAGATCCCGGGCGTGCTTGACGCGATCGGGCGTATCCGTGATGCCGGCTACAAGATGGGCGTTGTTACATCAAGGCATATTGATACAGCCGAGGTTTTGTTCGATATGTTCGACGTGAAAAAGTATTTCGACGTCATGCTCACGTGCGAGGACACCGACAAACACAAGCCGGACCCCGCACCGATCGACAAAGCCCTGAGCATGCTCTGCTCGGAACCGGAGCGTTCGCTGTATGTCGGCGATGCGGTGTTCGACCTGCTCACGTCGCACAACGCGGGAGTCGACTTTGCCCTCGTGCTTTGGACGAGGACGTACCAGATCGAGTACGACGAGGACGGTGCGCCGCTCAGGGCTGTATCAGATATAACGGATGACGAACCGGAATACCTGATCGAGACGCCGGATCAGCTGATCGACGTGTTGTGACCTCTGCGAACACCTCCGAAAAGGGACAGTCCCCTTTCGGAGCGAAACCTCTGAAAAGGGACTGTCCCTTTTCGGAGCTGCCTCGGGGATCAAATAGAAAGAGAATGAAAAATGAAAGCGGAAACATACGAAAAGATAATTACAGTGGAAAAATACCTGGAGGACTACTGCAACATTGAGCTTTTCCAGGACAAGTGCAAGCTCTGCCCTGTTTATGGCTGGAGCTGGTCGTGCCCTCCTTTTGATCAGTTTGACACGCTCAGGTACTGGGAGTCGTTCCACAGCCTGATCCTGGTCTGCCGGAAGCTCATCATGACTGATAAGGACAAGGCGGACTACAGAAAGGCTGTCGCGGAGAAGTTCGTGAATGATAAGCCGAAGCCGGATGACTGGATCAGCAAGAGCGGCAAAAAGGCTGTCGAAGGCAAGATCATGAACGGCGGCGACGGGGATGATTTCGATATAAACAAGCTTATCGACGGGAACCTTGCCGGGCTTATGGAAGAGCTGGTGAGCCTCGAGAAGATATACCCCGGGAGCAACGCGCTGATACCGGGAAGCTGCATCGTCTGCGGCTACGGTAACTGTTCAAGGAAAGAGGGTAAGCCGTGCCGCCATCCGGACAAGATGCACCACTCACTCGAGTCGCTGGGAAGCGACCTTGACAAGACCACGAAAGAGATGTTCGGCATCGAGATGAAATGGATAGTCAATAACGAGCTCCCCGATTACTTCGTGCAGATCGGCGGATTGTTGATTAAAGAATAGTAATTACGGAGGCGGGCCTGCCCAGAGCTTTTACTCTGAACAGGCCCGTCTCTGTCTGTATTTGATATTGAAGTTGGCTGTTTGTTCGGCGCTCTTAGAAAGGCGCCGGTTTTCTTGACGCTCTATAAGCGCCGACCTATTTCTTAGTCTTAACGGTCTTCTTGGTGCTCCACTTGGAGTAGTATGTGATGCCGTTCTTCTTGACGTAGGTCCTTATCTGGACGTAATACTTCTTGCCGCCTTTGAGCTTCTTGATCGTCATCTTGGTCTTGTTCCACTTCTTGGCGGTCTTGTACTTGGCGCTCTTCATGTTCTTCTTCAGGCTGTAGCGTACCTGGTAGCCGGTGATGTTCTTCTTCGGGATCTTCTTCCACTTGACGGTGATCTTCTTTGATCCCTTGACGAGCTTCTTGATCAGTGTCGGCCTGACCTCGATGGTGTACCTGGCTTCGCCGGAGCCTTTGTGCCAGTCTCTTGCGATCGCGACTACCTTGTAAACTCCCGGCATAGTGCTCGTCTCATCGTCGTTGATGATTATGACGTTAGTGTTGGACTTTGTCAGGTCGCGCCCGAGGGCGGTGTCGCCGCTCCAGACGGTTGCTGCCGGGATCTTCTGCTTGCCGTCATAGAA
>CAZBFD010000247.1:0-2261 GCA_964491055.1 uncultured Eubacterium sp. | reverse complement strand
GCGGCGGAGCTCGGCGTGGATGCCGTTACTTTAATGATGAACCTTGATATGTTCCGCGGCGGCGCAGCTCAGCGTGGATGCCGTTCAGGATGCTGCGCTTCATATAGCTCCACTCAGGTGCAATGAGGGTGCTGCGCGGGGCGTCGGCAGTCAGGCGGTGGATGGTGATTTCCGGTGGGACGATCTCCAGCAGGTCGCAGACAAGATCTATATATTCGTCCATTGACTGGAACGGAACATAATCAGGCATTTCGACCGCCATACGCGAGCCGCGGACGACATTGAGCATGTGGAGCTTAAGGCCCCACGTGTTCTTTTCTATTGCGTGCTCAACTGATGCACGCATGTCGTGCTCGTCTTCGCCAGGAAGGCCGAGAATAAGATGAGTAACAATGCGTATGCCGCGGGCGTTCAGCTTATCCATTGCATCATCATAAACGCTGGTTGGATAACAGCGGTTGATGAGGTCAGCGGTCTTGTCGCTCGAAGTCTGCAGCCCGAGCTCGACCCACATGAAGTGATGCTCGTTTATCTCGCTAAGTAAGTCAAGCACGTCGTCCGGCAGGCAGTCCGGGCGGGTCGCGATGGCGATCCCGCTGATCCGCGGGTCGTCCAAAGCACAGTAATATTTTTGCCTCAATAAGCCAACATCCATAGGTGTTACAGAGGTGCGGCTAATGGTAGTTAGCCGGTTTTCTGGAGAACTATACCTGTTCGAGACTTCAGTGTTTTCGGCATCTGTGCTGCTGTCGTCTGATAGTGGTGCATAGGTATTCGTGTGATTCTGGAAATAAGCAATGTAGCCGGCATCTGGCCATTTGGCCTGGTAAAGACGGATCTGAGAATCGATGTCGGACGCGAAGTCGCCGCCAGCGCCTTCGCCGCAGAAAAGACAGCCTCCGGTTCCTTTTGCGCCGTCTCGGTTCGGGCACGTAAAACCGCCATCAATAGAAAGCTTGATCATCTTCCGGCCGAACTTCTTCTTCAGCCAGAAGCTGATGTTGTTTATGCGGTCCGCACCGCCCTGATCCGAAAGACGATGGTCAGAGCTGATATTGTTGGAATCTTCTTTTATATCAGTTCCTGTGTGGTCCATTGTATTTTTATTGTGTTTATCCACCATTTGCCTGCCATTCACTTTTAAAAATGTCTTTTTTATGATACAATATCAACCGTGTTATGTATAGTGTAACATGTTTTTAAATATGTATGATTATACGTCTATTATACATGACTGTGAAATCGTAAATTCCCTAAATCATATTTTTTACTTGATTTAGTAGAAAATATCAGACTGTATTTCAGCCTGGAGCAGAAATTAGATTTTCAAAGACAGCAATTTGATGATTGTAAGGGCGGATTGTTCTGGTATTAATACAATCAATGGGGAAGATAGTTAGTATTCAGGTCAAATTGTTTGATCAGCAAGTCTGCAAACTGTTTTGAATTAATAAATATGCATAATAGCTCTGCTAAATGTATAAAACAAAAATGGCAGTATACTAAAATCATAAAAAAGTGAGATATAGGGAATTTACGATTTCTAAGGTAGTCGAATAAAATTTATTATGACATCAGGATAAAAGAAGAGGAGAGTAAATGGCAGGCGAGAAGATTTTGATGCATTGCTGCTGCGGGCCGTGCAGTTCGGCGTGCATCGAGCGGCTGGCGCCGGATTATGACATGACGCTCTTCTTCTACAATCCCTGCATCGACGATCGTGACGAGTACGAGCTCAGGAAGGCGAATCTCATCAAGCTGGTCGATACGATCAATGCGAGCGGGTATGTCGGAGTGACGGCTCACGGCGATCAAAACCCAGCCGGTGCAGCTGAAGAACAGCCGGCAGTCGGCGGAAAGGCCGGCGATGAGGATAACCAGCCGGCGACCGGAGGTGAAGCATCTGATACGAAGCAGTCGAACGGCACTGTGATCACACCGCTTAAGTACGGTCCGGTGAAGGTAGTCGAAGGAAAGTATAACCCGGAGGACTACCTGGATGCAGTGAAAGGCCTGGAAGGTGAGCCGGAAGGCGGCGCAAGATGCGCAGTCTGCTTCCGCATGAGACTGATGGAAGCCGCGCGGTACGCGAAGGAACAAGGTTTTGATGGTTTCACGACGACACTCACGGTGAGTCCGCACAAGAACTACCAGGTCATCTCCGCAATCGGCCGGGAGATCGGTGAAGAAGTCGGGATCGAGTACTACCCATTCGACTTCAAGAAGAAAGACGGATTCCTGCATTCGATAAGACTGTCGAA
>CAZBFD010000246.1:0-2303 GCA_964491055.1 uncultured Eubacterium sp. | reverse complement strand
CATCTCCTTACGATAGTGGTTTTGATAATGATCTCCATACGTTGAGGAGGCGAAGGGGGATACAGAATGCCGTATCCCCCTTCGGGAAACGCCGTCATGACTTTGATCGATACTTGACTTGCGCCTCCAAGATTATTTAAGCCGTTGATTACGCTGCTGGTTTGATCTCTGTTGTGATCCAGTAGTAGTCTGCTGTGTGAATAGGAGCTTCAGAGATCTTGCTGTTTGCGAATGTCATTGAGCTGTTATAGTAGCCGTCGATCAGCGCTACAGCATCGTCGACGAGGATCTGCTGCATCTTTTCCATGATCTCAGCACGCTTGTCTGTATCAGGCTCTTTCTTGAACTCTTCATACAGCTTGTCGTATTCGTCGTTCTGATATCCGCAGTAATTGGACTCGGATTTTCCATACCAGTTTGCCATGTACTCTGACGGGTCGCCGTTACCTACTGTTGTCCAGTTGTTATTGTTCAGGTCATACTCGAAGGCGACGAGCTTGCTCCACTGGTCGTCTGAGCTGCCGTAGTCTGCTGTCAGCTTGATGCCGATCTCTCCGCAGGCCTGGATGAACGCGTCTGAGAAGTCGTTCAGAAGTCTGTTCTCATATGATACGATCTTAAGGTCGATATTCTGACCGTCGAGCTCTCTGTATCCGTCTCCGTCTGAATCCTTGATGCCTGCTTCGTCGAGGAGCTTCTTGGCTCCTTCAACATCGTATGCATACGGATCTGTGAGGTTCTCATAGCCATATGACAGAGTTGATGGAAGTACAGAGAATCCAGCTGTGTAGAGTCCGCCGATAGTGTTGGACTGGCAGATAGATTCATGGTCTACTGCCATCATGATGGCCTTACGCAGGTCGTCGTTCTTAAGGGCGCCGTTCTTCATGTTGCACCAGCAGAATCCGGTACGTACACCAGATGCGATATTGACTGTATAGTTTGCGTCATCCTGGAAAGTCTGGATATCTGATACGTTTGTGATGTTCTCGGCGACATCGATCTCACCGCTCTTAAGCGCCATTGCCTTTGCGGAAGCGTCGCCCATGAACTTGACGTTTACTGTGTCAAAAGGAACGTCCTCATAGTAGTTCTCATTCTTCGAGAGAGTGTATCCTACCTGATCCTGGAATTCATCGATCTTATACGGACCTGTTCCGATAACACCGTTGTTCCAGTCCTCAGTGTGCTCTACGTCTGTGATCTCGCATACAGGATATGCAAGATTGCCCTTGAGGTTGTAGTCAACATCTGGGAGCTCGAGCGTTACTGTGTTCGCAGCGTCATCTGCCGTGATCTTTGTCTCATACGGAAGATACTTCTCTGGTGTTGAGGATCCGTTCGGGCCGTCGTCCAGCATGTGCTGCAGTGACTCTGCTACTTTTGTTGCCGTCATGTCGCAGCCGTCTGAGAACTTGATGCCTTCCTTCAGCTTGATGACCCATGTCTTGTTGTCTTCTGTCTCAGCGCTTTCAGCAAGCCACGGTTCTGTCTCCATGTTGTCGTTGAACTTGAACAAAGCCTCGCCTACTCCGAAACGCATGCAGTTCCATGCTCCATTGATGTCGAAAGTCGGGCTGACGTTACCGTCTGAATACATCTGAGCACCAAAGTTCAGCTCTCCGCCGCTTGCACTTCCGCCATCAGAGCTTCCGCCGTCGCCTGAGCTTCCGCTTCCACCGCATGATGCGAGCAGAGCAATTGTCATTGCGAGCGCAAGAGCAATCGCCAGTACTTTTCTAATGTTCTTCTTCATTTTCCATCCTCCTGGTAAAAACCAAACTTGAACATGCTTACGGACATATCGTCCCTTCTGCACTTATACAGTCTTCCGGTGCCGTCATTCCATTCCGTTCATGGTGAAGAGGTGTAACCATTCTCCGGAACGTCCTGACCAGCATCAAAAAAACCTCTGTGCTGAAGCAATCTCAACACAGAGGAACAACCATCTTAACTGATCTACGAAATAGCCTTCTTCAAAAGCTGTCAGGTAAAACGTCTTTCCCGCATACTGCAGTATATTCCGGACGCCCGTATATTCAGCTTGTTATAGTTTTCATATCGCCGTATGAAATTGCTATGACAGGACAAGCAGGTCTCCTGACTTCAGCCTGTAGCGGTTCGGCGCCTTCCCGGAAGACTTATATGGCTTCCAGTGACATACTGCCGTCCGCAGGCTGTTACAGTGACGGGATCGTACCGGATTCACACCGGTTTCCCATTTTGATCCGCTGTTACGCAGAACTTGTCCGTTTATGTCCGTATATTTAATTGTACATATATTGTATCATATTGTGACCTTT
>CAZBFD010000245.1:0-2313 GCA_964491055.1 uncultured Eubacterium sp. | reverse complement strand
TCGCTTGAGATGACCGGAAAAGTCTCGCAGATAGCACTCGACAAGACCGGGACGATCACCAAGGGAAAGCCGGAAGTGACTGACGTGCTTGCGGCTGTCAGGATTGCCGGGACTGGAGAAAACAGCACCGGAGATGATGCAGGAGCTGCGGCTGAGAAAAGCAGCACCGGAGATGATGGCGGAGCTGCGGCTGGAAATGACAATGGCGCAGGAATGCGAGTGCTTCTCGGAGCGGCATATTCACTGGAGAAGAAGAGCGAGCATCCGATCGCGAAGGCGATCGTTAAATACGCAGAGGAGAATGGCGTGAAGGTCCATGAAGTAACCGACTTCAGGATCGCGCCGGGGAACGGCTTAACTGGAATGATCGATGGGAATGAGATCTCCGGCGGAAGCAGGGATTTCATAAGGCAGAAATGCACTATTCCTGAAGATCTGGCCATGGAGTATTCAAAGCTCACGGGGCAGGGCAAGACATGCGTGTTCTTTGCGGCTGACGGTGAGTGCCTCGGGATGATCGCGGTGTCTGACCAGATTAAGCCTGACAGTAAGGAAGCGATATCGGAACTCAAGAGCATGGGCATAACGCCTGTTATGCTGACTGGCGATAACGAAGTAACTGCAAAGGCTATAGCTGCCGAGGCAGGTGTGGACGAGGTCGTCGGGAACGTGCTTCCTGACGGGAAAGAGCAAGTCGTCCGAAAGCTTACACATAAAGGAAAGACCGCGATGGTCGGAGACGGCATAAACGATGCGCCGGCACTTACGCGTGCGGACATCGGTATCGCGATCGGCGCAGGAACGGACGTAGCGATAGACGCGGCGGACGTTGTTCTCATGAACAGCAGCCTTATGGATGCCGCCGGCGCTGTGAAGCTGAGCCGTGCGACAGTAAGGAATATACACGAGAATCTGTTCTGGGCGTTCTTCTATAACATCCTGCTCATACCGCTCGCGGCAGGCGTGTTCACAGGCGTGCTCGGATGGACACTCAACCCGATGTGGGGAGCAGCAGCGATGAGCCTGTCAAGCTTCTGCGTATGCATGAACGCACTGAGGCTCAACCTGATAAAGCTGAAAAAAGATAAGCCGGCTGAAGGAAAGACCTCCGAAAACACCTCCGAAAAGGGACAGGCCTTTTCAGGAGCACTTTCAGTAGGTAACGATGAGAACGAAAATACCTCCGAAAGGGGACTGTTCCTTTTCGGAGCGCATTCAGGAGACAGTGATGATAATAAAGATAGTGACGAAAGGAGCGAAACTATGGAAAAGGTGATCAGTATCGATGGTATGATGTGTGCACACTGTGAGGCGACTGTAAAGAGGGCGCTTGAGGAGATCGAGGGTGTTGAGGCTGCTGAAGCTTCCGCTGAGAAGAAGCAGGCGGTCGTGAAGCTTTCGGCGGATGTCGCTGATGATGTGCTGAAGAAGGCGGTCGAGGACCATGACTATAAAGTAACTGGTATTGAATAAAAGGGGCAGACGGAATATAATAGCGGTACCAGTTAGGGTAAAGGAGGTAATGGGAATGGAAAGCAAGATGATTAAGACGATCATGGCTTTGATGATGGCCATGGTGATGGTGCTCGCTATGGCTGCGTGCGGCCAGAAGCAGGAGGAAGCGCCTGCGGAAGAGCCTGAGCAGCAGGAAGAGCAGCAGGAGGAGCCGGCGAGCACGGGTCCGGAACTTACGGATGACCAAATCGAAAGTCTTCTCTGGCAGATCTCGGACCAGGATGTGGAGCTGAGATACCAGGAGTACATGCCGGACGAGGGTTTTGCTGAAGCGGAGATATTCGGGATCGACAGAGAAGGTGACGAAGGGACCGCGTATGTGAACCTGTTCGAGGGCGAGTATGTCGTCGTGGATGACAAGGCGTACAACGTGTCAGCGTCTTCCGGAGAAGCGATCATCAAATTCGAGTATACAGACGATCAGCCGAAGTACAAGGAGACGATCTGGAGCGCTGACGGAGGCGACCATGACGATTGGATGAAGGAGAACTTTCCGCCTGAGTACCTGAAGAAGTCGCAGGACTTCCTTGCTCAGAACGATGAGGGCAAGAGCGTTCTTGGCATGAGGAATGATGAAGCTGCATCCAAAGAACTTGGTGTTCCGGTAGACGACGAGAATATTCTCGAGATCGATGATGAGAAGAAGACATACCAGATACTCAAGACCATCGAGACAGGTGATCCGGCTGACGGGACTTACCAGTTCGACACAGAGGTGATCAAAGAGGGCAAGCTCGAAGACCTGAAACAGGAACAGTAAGTTATATCAAAGGGAGCAGTGATCTGCTCCCTGTTTTT
>CAZBFD010000244.1:0-2315 GCA_964491055.1 uncultured Eubacterium sp. | reverse complement strand
TGCATATCGCCGACACCGCATAGCGGAGCAGCCGCTTATAATCAAAATGGTCAGACAGCTTTATTCGCATTTACACACCTATTTCTCGAAATGCTGGTAGTCGCGGGTCCGGGTCTCGCCTAGCCAGCGGAAGCCATGTTTTTTGAATATCTTTGTTATTTTGCTGTCCGCGTAGATCATGTGATCGCGGACGTTACTGCGGTTTGCGTATGATGCGCTCGCGCGCTGGTTCGGATAGATCCTGCCGCCGGGGCACCATGGGTTCTCAAACGGATTCACGTCGATCGCGCGGCCGTAGCCGTGCATGGAGATCCTTGATGTGCCGGCAACCATCCTGTAGTTGAATCCGGACGTGTTGTCGTCATTCATGGACGCGGTGTCCGCAGCTTCAGCAGCAGCCGAGCTCCAGACGGCCGGCGAAGTTTTGTTCGATGCGAAATAATTATCGACAAGCCGCATCTTCCGGATCTGGTATTTCGCTTTGTAAAGGTCGCGGAACACGGCCCGTGTATCCTTCGCGATCGACCGGTTCACGATGATCTCGCCAGAACGGATCTTTCCCTTGAAATCATAGTACAGCATGCGGATATACCTCAGGTCGCTCAGCTTTACCGCCCCGTTGGGATCATACGACCTTCCGGCGATCTTCTTGTATACACGGTCGCCCTTCCTGATCTTGTATATCTGGAAGTATCTGCCCGAGCCGCCGCGGCGCTTGATCTCTTTTTTCGATATTTTTCTGCCCGGCCTGATCCTGTAGACCTCCCTCCGCGTGATCGGCGGGTTTATCGCATCCTCCGCAGCATCACTCATAAGCGAGGCAAGATCCTTTGCCGCCTGCCCGAGAAGCTGAAGGCTTTGCACATAGCTGCCGTTTTCACTTTGACCATCAGCAGCATAACTCATCCCCGGATGCAAACCGGACTGCAGCCCCAGGGCCAGCAGGACAGCTGCTATATATATAGTGATGATATATTTCGCTTTTTCCATTTCCGCACCTGCTCTAATTATATCAGAAATCTGGCGAACCTCCATCTCTTTTCCACAAACTGGAGCAGCAGTGATGCTGACATACAGATATGTTATAATTTCTACGCTATTACTTGAATGTAACACCGGTACTGTTTTACAATATAGGCATAGTTGGGAGGAATTCAATATGAAATATGAGATCAAGAACCAGCCGTTCACGACCCTGACTCTGCAGATGGATCAGGGCGAGCAGATCAAATGCCAGAGCGGCGCTATGTCATGGATGACGGACGGCATCGAAATGGAAACTGAAACCGGCGGCCTCGGCGGCCTTTTCAAGAAGGCGATCGTGGGCGAGTCGCTGGCTTTTAACACTTACACTGCACGTACTGCAGGCGAGCTGGTGCTCTCCAAGCGCTGCGCAGGCGACATCCTCGCATTTGACGTAAGCGAAAAGCCGATAGTCGCGCAGAAAGCTTCATTCCTGGCGTCCACAACAGGCGTCGACATGGAAGTCTATCTGCAGAAGAAATTCTCAACAGGCCTCTTCGGCGGCGAAGGCTTCCTGATGGAGAAACTCTCCGGCTCCGGTATGGCCTGGATCGAGGCCGACGGCGCAATCGAAGAGCGTGAGCTCGCGGCAGGAGAAAAGCTCATCGTGAGCACCGGCTATGTCGCGGTGATGGAGGCGACATGCTCCATGGACATCCAGTCGGTTAAAGGCGTGACCAACGTCCTGCTCGGCGGTGAGGGCCTGTTCCTTACAACAGTCACGGGCCCGGGTAAAGTATGGCTCCAGACGATGCCTATCAGCGACCTTGCTATGAACATCTATCCATATCTCCCGTCACAGAGCAGCGACTGACATCAAAATCTTGATTGTATACAAAAACCTCCTGAATGGGACTGTCCCTTATAGGAGCATAGAAAAGAAATAGAGGTCAAAGACGGCGCTGAGATCTACATCGAGCCAGCGCTTGAAAAGGGTGAACTGAAGATAGAGTTCTATAACGAGTCTGATGAGGACCACAAGGACCTGGTGGTCAAATGCTACGGAAACCGCTAAGGTGAAGCGACAAAGACGATCTGGACATCCGGAGACTATTCTTACGCGATCGTAGCACACGGAGCAGGCGGGGACAACGATTTCGGCCTTAGCGCAGACGACCTCAGCTCACTTATTAATTCGATACAGTAACTGAAATATATCTGACATTTCAATACAATAAACAGGAAGACATCTTGAAAATGCAGACAAACGGAAAAGATAGAGCTGAGAACAAATGCAGGATCGCCGAGATAAGAAACGAGATTTTGACGATCGGGGATGATATCATCCATTC
>CAZBFD010000243.1:0-2342 GCA_964491055.1 uncultured Eubacterium sp. | reverse complement strand
GGAGTATCTGAGAAGAGCCAGTTCTTTCTGCCTACTACAAATGGACGGATACCATTCTCCGCAGCATTGTTCGATATCGAGCATCTTCCATCTTTAAGATAGTTCTCCATATTAGGCTTCTGGTTCCTGGCGTAGATAACAGCCTTTGCCAGTCCGCTCCCGCGGAGAGGCTCAACTGTATCGAGCCACGACCAAAAGGCCTTGAGGACCGGTGTTTCGCGGTCAAGACGCTCTCTTTTTCTGTCCTCAGGACTAAGGTCCTTAAGTTCATCTTCTATTCTGAAAAGCCTGTCGCAGTAGTCTCTTCCGATCTCTGCATTTGTTTTCCCTGGTCCCGACGCTTTTCCTTTCGGGATCGCTTCTACGAACTTTCGCCTCAGGTGCGCCCAGCATCCGCAATGCGTCACATCTGTGAGCCTGTTGTATCCGGAATATCCGTCTGAATGAAGGTATCCATGGAATCCTTCCAGATATTCCTCTGCGTTGTTTCCGCCCCTTGATGGTCTGTAATCATACAGTATTATCGGAGCTTCACCATCGTTGCCTGTCCGGTACAGCCACATGTATGACTTGCTTTCCGCAGGCTTACCATCTTCTTTGAGTACCTGCACCGGTGTCTCATCTGCGTGGAGCACATCTCTTTCCAGCAGCTTCTTGTGCATGTGTCTGATGAGAGGATCGAAGTAATCATCCGAGCATCGTATGACCCAATTCGCCATCGTGGCTCTTGTGAGCCTGATACCCATCCGCTCCCACTCTTTCTCCTGTCTGTACAGAGGAAGAGCATTTGCGTATTTCTGGCACATCACCCACGCTACTGAACTTGGAGATGCCGCGGAATGATTGAGCACAGGCGTTGGGGCTATTGGCTTTACCATGTACGGATGATCTGTGTTCCTGCAATGAGGACATCCGTATGTCTCCCGCACATATCTTAAGAGCTTCAGACTTGCAGGTATGTATCGTACTTCTTCTCTTACTGTCTCTTTGCCAACAGACTTTAGCTTAGTATTGCAATATGGGCAGATCAGCCGCTCTTCATCCGGTACGAGCGGTATCTCCTCAACAGGGAGATCGCCGATGATCATTTCCTTACGGCTGCTCTTTTTCTTTCTGATACGGCCTTTCGGATCCTGTTTTACAGGCTCTTCTGCAGAATGATCCTGTTCGACTTCAGCTTCATTGAAGAAACACATCTGATCATCAGTAAGATCATCACTCTTTTTAGTCCGTTCACTTGAAGAGCCAAACTTGTCATGACGCATCTGAAGAAGCATCTCAGTCAGGTTTTCCACCTGCCGCTTCAGCTCATTTATTGAATTCTGCTGGAGAAGGATAGTATTGTCCCGCTTCTGTATCTCAGTCTCGAGCTCTTCTATCCTGGCTTCCTGATCAGTCATTTTGGATATCCCTCAGTCCTCTTTTTACTGTATATATGATACCACACAATGACTTAAAAGTCCAGTGTTTTCAATGCTTTCAGCGATTATTTGCGTCAGCAGACGGCACCTTTTTCGGCCTGCTTTATCACCTTTTTCTGTTCTATGGAAAGGCCTTCCATCAGCCATCTGAACTGCTGCCACGTGAGCGGCTTCAGCTCTTCCTCTCTCCTCGGCCACTGGAACCTTCCGTTCGCTAAGCGTTTATACATTAGGACGAATCCATCGCCCTCCCAGAGAAGCACCTTGATCCTGTCGCATCTCTTTCCACAGAACATGTAGATGGCCGGACTGAACGGATCCATCTCGAATCTTTCCTTTACCAGCGCCACAAGACCATCTATCGACTTTCGCATATCTGTATAGCCACAGGCGATGTAAACGTTCTTCGCTATGCTGATATCGCCTAGCATATTTCTTTCAGTGCCAGCAGCACTGCCTCGATCGTTTCTTTATCTGCTCCATTCATTACTTCAAGCGTGCCATTCTGAACATGTAGTGCTACCGCTGCAGATCCTGCTGTCGATGGCGCATTGATCTCAAGCTGCCTGAAACTGACATCGTTATCATGCCGGACAGAAGGAACCGATGATATGTTTCCCGGCATATCCTGCATCGCTCTCAGCCGCACCTTATTGAGACGGTAGTAATATGTCTTTGGCGCTATACCGTTTTCCTTGCACCATTCCCTGATGGTCATGCCGCTGTTCTGGCATTCTGCCACCATGCCGGCCCATTCCCTCAGTCTGGCTTCTGCTCTTACTGCCATGATGCTGTTCATGTTACCCTCCATGTGTCTGGACTAAACTGGATTAATTGGGAGTACTCTCAATTAGTCCCATTTACTCCAATTGTCACACTTTGAATCACAAATTCCAAGGCACCATGTTATTAGGCGCTTAC
>CAZBFD010000242.1:0-2350 GCA_964491055.1 uncultured Eubacterium sp. | reverse complement strand
TTGGTTATCAATATAATAAGTGAATGTAATTGGAGAAATATGCCGCGCTTGATTTCCTCCTGAAACTATTGTATAGTAAGAGTTATTGGAGGAAATAATATGGTATATACATCGAGCATGCTCATTGAGAGGTATAAAGACTTTGCTGATCCATACGATAAGATCAGGAGAGAGTGTGATAATGGAAATCTGATAAAGGTGATCCGGGGGCTGTATGAAGATGACCGCAGTGTCCCGCCGTATCGGCTGGCTTCGTATATTTATGGCCCGTCGTATATCTCTTTTGATTACATTATGTCCAGCAGAGGACTTATCCCGGAGCGGGCGGTGAATATCACTAGTGCAACATTCAGAAAGAATAAGTCGCGGAAATATGTCACACCTTTTGGAACTTATATATATCATGACGTTCCGGGCAATGTGTTCAGAGAGTGTGTTGAATATCACAGTGAAGAGAATTATGTGTATATGACAGCTTCTCTGGAAAAGGCACTTTGCGATAAACTTTACACTGTAAGGCAGGTGAATAATATGTCAGAGCTGGAGCAGCTTATTATAGATGATCTAAGGATCGACCTGCCTTCACTTTATGATCTGGATTTAAACGAAATATTCAGAATAGCACCTTTATACAGAAGAAAAAATCTTAAATTGTTATGCAGATTTCTCGGAGGTAAGCAGATAATATGAACAGTATCATCAATATGATGCTCAGGCGGTATGACAGGATAGCTGATGTCGAGCAGGCGAAGAACATTGTAAAGCAATGCCTGCAGGAGATCGTGCTTTCAGGGCTGGGGCGGTCTGATTTCTTCAGTAAAGCAGCATTTAATGGTGGTACTGCGCTGAGGATCTTCCACAAGCTCCCGCGATTTTCAGAAGACCTTGACTTTTCTGTGGATCCCGGGAAAGTGAACAGGTTCTCTATCAGCAGTTATAAGCAGTACGTTGACAGCGAGGCGGGCTCGCTGGGTATACCGGCATGGTATGAGACAGATAATGACGACAGTGAAGTTCGGCGCGCCTATTTAAGAGGGAATTGCCGTGACATATTGTTATCTTTTGGTATAGATGAATATCTAGCAGGGAAGGTGCCTTCGAACGAGAAGATACATGTCAAGATCGAGGCTGATACCGCTCCTATCTATAATGCCGGATATGAGACCAAGTTCCTTATTTACCCGTACCCGGCACCGATCAGAATGTATGACCGGGGGTCTCTCTTTGCGGGAAAGATCGCGGCTGTGCTGCAGCGCAAGTGGAAACACAGATTCAAGGGACGCGATCTGTATGACTATGTGTTCTATATCGGCCAGCATTATCCGATCAACATTGAGCATCTCAGAAGCAGGCTGATCTATGGCGGCGCACTGAGCCCAGGGGAAGAGCTGGATCTTCCCAGGCTGACAGAAATGCTGGATCACAGATTTGGTGAGATCGATTATTCATCAGCGAAATCCGATGTGGAGCCTTTCATTGAGGACATCAGATCTGTAGAAATGTGGAGTACTGAATTTTTCACCGCGATCACAAGAGAGCTGCTTTCATAATCATCATCAGGGTCTTCATTTGTTGGCTATCAACAAATGAATCTGCAGTTTTAGATCAGAACATTCTGCCCTCATTCATGAACGGCGCAATATTATAGTGCTGTATCCCGTTTCTATGCTGTATAAGGTCATTTCGGGTGAGCAGGTATTTAGGATATCCGTCACGGATGTTTTCAAGTGGCTTGTATTCTCTGTTCTCAGTATCCAGGCTGTTCATGATCGTCATACATACCTGGACATATGAATAATCAAAGCTGTCCTTTCCCATTATAAAGTCACATTCTAGTTTTCCGATCCTGCCGACGCTGACATTATATCCTTTAGACCTAGCATAAACATATACAATATTCTCCATTGCCGGTCCGTAGTTGATGCGCTTGTCCGTATTCATCGCGTAATAAAAGCTCAGATCAGCCAGATAATACTTCTCCTCTCCTGAGATCGACTTTCTGGACTTCAGATCGAAGCGTCGACACGGATAGATGATCTTAGCGCTTTCCATTATATCTATATACCGTTTCAGTGTTTCCCGCCTGATCTGACAGCCGTTTTTCTTTAGGTCTTCCAGAATATTAGTCAGGCTCATTGTCGCACCGAAATTATTGATTATGTACCTCTGCACAGTCTCAAACACTGACACTTTTCTGATCTTTACGCGCTTTTTTATATCTTTATCGAATATCTCTTCTATTACACCCTGTACGTATGTACTTTTGTCTTCGCCATCAAAATCAAGCGCCTTTGGAAATCCTCCGTCTGTTATATACTGATCGAACTCGGTCGTCAGATCACTGCTGATT
>CAZBFD010000241.1:0-2351 GCA_964491055.1 uncultured Eubacterium sp. | reverse complement strand
GCAAGTCATGCGTAGACGGCGGATTCACATCAGTCATGATCGATGCTTCAGGCAAGCCGTTCGAAGAGAACATAGCTATCACCAGGCAGGTCGTTGACTATGCTCATGACCATGGTGTAGTTGTAGAGGCTGAGCTCGGAACTCTTGCAGGTATCGAGGACGACGTAAATGTAAGTGCTGAGGAGTCATCCTACACACATCCTGATCAGGTACAGGAATTCGTAGAGAGGACTGGATGCGATTCACTTGCTATCGCTATCGGAACTTCACACGGCGCATATAAATTCAAGCCGGGCACAAAGCCACAGCTCAGATTCGACGTGCTCCACGAGTGCGAGCAGAGACTTCCGGGATTCCCGATCGTCCTTCACGGAGCATCATCAGTTCCACAGGAATATGTAAAGATGATCAACGAGCACGGCGGAAACATGCCGGATGCTATCGGTGTTCCTGAGGATCAGCTTAGAGAAGCAGCAAAGTCAGCAGTCTGCAAGATCAACATCGACTCAGACCTGAGACTTACTATGACAGGAACGATCCGTCAGTTCTTTGAAGAGCATCCTGAGAAGTTCGACCCGAGAGAATATCTCAAGCCGGCACGTGCAAACATCAAAGAGCTCGTTCGCCACAAGCTGGTAGACGTCCTCGGATGCGCAGGAAAAGCTGATGAATGCAAATAGTGTTGAGTGATACTGTTTAGAATGTAAAAACGGGGGCGGTTCCAGAAAACATATTTTTTCGGGATCGCCCCCAAAGCATACAATAATGCGTACAGGAGGGAAATATGTCAGAAGAATTAAGAGGTGCTTTGATCATAGGCCAGTCGGGCGGCCCGACGTCAGTGATAAACGCGAGTGCTTATGGTGTGATCAGGACTGCGCTGGACGCGGACTGCATCACTAAGGTATACGGCGCGCACTACGGGATCAAGGGCGTGCTGGAGGACCAGCTGTTTGTAATGGATGAAGAAGACAAGGCAGAGCTGGACAAGCTCCTTTACACACCGTCTTCAGCGCTGGGCTCATGCAGGTACAAGATGAAGGATCCGGATGACGACGATACAGATTACAAGCGCATCCTGGAGATCTTCAAGAAGTATGACGTCAGGTATTTCTGCTACAACGGCGGAAATGACTCAATGGATACATGCAACAAGATCTCAAAGTACATGAAGAAGGTCGGCTATGAGTGCCGTGTTATGGGAGTTCCAAAGACGATCGATAACGACCTCTATGGAACGGACCACTGCCCGGGATTTGCTTCAGCAGCGAAATACATTGCCACATCCATCATGGAAGTTGCGCATGATACAGTGGTTTACGACACAGGAATGGTAACGATCATCGAGTGCATGGGACGCCATGCAGGATGGCTCACAGCTGCCGCGGCGCTCGCAAATGTTCTTGAAGATGAAAGAAACTGTGACCTTATCTATCTTCCGGAGAGAAACTTCGAGATGGATAAGTTCCTGGCAGATGTCGAGAAGGTATATAAAGAAAAGGGCAACTGCATCGTAGCAGTATCCGAAGGTATCCACTATGCCGACGGTTCATTCGTATCCGAGGCAAAGGCTTCCGCGACAGACGGTTTCGGCCATGCACAGCTCGGCGGACTTGCCGCTATGCTTGCTAACGAAGTCAAAGAGAAGATGGGCTGCAAGACCCGCGGCATCGAGCTCAGCCTCCTTCAGAGAGCAGGAGCACACGTTGCGTCCGGCACTGACATCAAAGAATCGTTTGCAGCTGGTAAGGCAGCTGTCGAGAGCATGCTCGCAGGTGAGACCGACCACATGGTGGGATTCGAGTGCGAGCGCGGTGAAGCAGTCGGCTACGCCGTGACAGAAGAGAGCCTTGCCGGATACAAGTGCAGGACAAAGTTCTTCCCGCTCTCAGACGTTGCTAACTATGAAAAGCACGTACCAGACGAGTGGATCAACGATGAAGGAAACGACATCCTTGGCGGATTTATCGACTACGCGATGCCTCTCATCCAGGATGAGACACCGATGCAGAAGAAGTTCGGACTGCCAGACTTCGCACAGCTTAAGAAAGTGCTTGCAGAGTAATCAGCAGGTCATAAGAAATTGTCAAAAAAGACAACAATATTACAAAACAAATAACCGCGTGCAGATAAATAAAGATCTGCACGCGGTGTTTTATTGAAATGGTGACAGATTACTGAATTACTCCTGAAAGTACTTGACCCATTTAGGAGCATTTTAGGAGCGCTTTCGAAAATTACAGGTCGACGCCGATGTCGTTTCCGATGACGCGGCCGAATTTGATTGATTTGTTTCCGAATTTCTTTCTGATCTCATCCATGGTGCGCTCGACGGACTCGCTTTTTTCATG
>CAZBFD010000240.1:0-2355 GCA_964491055.1 uncultured Eubacterium sp. | reverse complement strand
CATTTTTAGTAGTGTGCAGTAAAACCAACATTTCGACAAATCACCATTTTTCAAGTTAATGACATCAGCACAAATCACCATTTGTCGAAAAACAAACATCCCTGCAAATCCGAATTTGTTAGTCTGCTAGTCTTTCTATAGTTTCTTCATAATTATTTTCTATTATGGTTACCGTTTCCCCGGCATTGCTGAACGCCTCAACGAACCATCCGTTGCATCGGATTAGACCGTCTTTTGTACAGTCTTCCTTGATCAGTCTGGTTTCTATTTCGGATTCGTGACCGATGATCTCACCATAATGAGAATCGATATACTTCTCTGACATTGCCATACAAATGAATTTGATATAGGAAAGATAACTGTCATCGAAGTCTTTTCTCCAATCTGGTGGAATGTAACAACCCTCTACTATCAGATTTTGTTCATTCTCAATCACCGTCTTGATGATCTCTCTAACAATCGGCCAAAGATAGGATGTCATTTCATCGTCATCTTCCGGTGTCAGATCAGTATTCCCGCTGCGAATAAGCCCCATCTTCAAATGGTCAATTGATAGATAGGGATACTTATATTTCTCGAGCATTCGTTGCGCTAGAAGCGTTTTCCCAACATGAGATGATCCTGTTATAATTATTACCATTTTTACCTCGTCAAACTCCGATTTAATGACTTAATTATAGCATAGATCAGAACTTACCATATGATAAAAACTTGATAATTTGTCATATTCTTACCATTTTACTGGCCAGATCCCGTAAAAACCAAAAACGCTGAAACCTTGTATTTTCAAAGACTTCAGCGATTCTCGTTCGCGCCTTTTCAGGTTCGGACCCTTCAGATTCTATCCGCACCACTGAAAAAGCAGTCTGCCAATTAGTATAAATTTAGTACAAAATCATCCACTTATCTATGCCCTGTATATCTTCCCCCAGTCCTTCCATGATATGTATCGGATCCCATTTACGTTACAAGTAAGATCGCCCAGATAACAAACGATTCCCTCTGCGCCATCAGATCTGAGCTCTATATACTTTCTTACGTTTGATGAGAGCTTTTTCTCTGTACCTGAATTACTTTTCACCTCAATCGCAAAAGTATGCTTCCAGTCAGCTATCGCGTCTACCTCGAACCCATTTTTATCCCGGAAAAATGTCAGGCTTGATTTTTTACCTGAATTGTACTGTGCCTTAAGCAGCTCTGATACTGCCATCGTTTCCACAGCTGCTCCTTTATGGCTATCAAGCATCAGCTCTTCTTTGGAATCTATCCTCAACAGATAACACATAAGACCTGGATCAATAAAGTATAACTTAGGTGTTTTGACCACGCTCTTTCCAAGATTATTTGAATCTGGCTCGAGAAAGTGAATGATATATGATGCTTCCAGAATCGAAAGCCACGATTTGATTGTCACTGCGGACACTCCGATACTCCTCGACAAGCCATCGTAGTTAACCATCTGACCACTCCTTGTCGCACATATCTGAATAAATTTTCGGAACGCGCTTACATTTGATGGATTGATCTGATCTTTCACATCAAGATCCATATATGTATCAATATAGTTCTCAAACCAATCATCCCTAATGAAGTGCTTGTCACGATCATAAAGTGGAGGGTAAAATCCGTTGAATACATAGTCATATGGATCGGCTGAAAGGGTTCCATCATTTTTTAATTCATTGATCGACAAAGGCAGTAGCTTTACTAAACCAATTCTTCCTGCAAGACTGTCCGAAATATTCTCCTTAAGACGGAACAGACTTGACCCTGTCAGTATGTATTTGCCGGGGCTATACTCCTCTTTATCCACTAGCATTTTAATAGCATCAAATAAATCCGGTACTTTCTGAGCTTCATCCATTATAGCCCCATCAGGAAAGGCTTTCAGAAAATCCACAGGGTTGGATATGGCCAGCTCACGCATATTTCTATCATCAAAAGAAACATACTTCTTTTCCGGAAAAACCATTTTTGCGAGAGTAGTTTTACCACTTTGACGAGGTCCTGTGATTGCAACGACAGGAAATTGTCCTGCTAATCTTTCTACCGCATCATATGCATCACGCCTGATCATCTTATCCCCCCTTCAGTATATTTCAATATATATTTTTTAGTATATTCCAAAGTATAGCGTCAGTAAATTCCAAAGTCAATACTAAATAAATTCCAATGTATGTATTAAGTAAAATCCAAAGTATGCATTGGGTAAAATCCAAAGTCAATTGTATGTGAGCTTATTACATATTCCATCCACACCACTGAAAAAGCAGTCTGCCAAATGACAAACTGCTTTTTCATGGTTGCGGGAGAATGACTCGAACCTACGACCTCCGGGTTATGAGCCCGGCAAGC
>CAZBFD010000239.1:0-2357 GCA_964491055.1 uncultured Eubacterium sp. | reverse complement strand
TCGGCACATTTCTTCCTGCAGGGCCTGTTACAAGGTTCCTCACGATACTGTTCGTTACGGCGGGAGTGGTGATTTCAGCGCTCGCGGCTTTGTTCGCGGTGCCGCTTTATCTCATGAAGATGACTCAGCTTTTCTACTCCTACAAGCAGGGAAGGGCCTTTGAGTATAAGGGAATAACGAGAGCAAGACAGCTCGGGTTCAGGAGATGGACCGTCGTGGTTTTGATCGCTGTACTGGCGGTAGTCGCCGTGACGGACATATACTTCGACCGGCTGTTCCCGGCGGAGTCAACAGTAAAGATCATCGCGCACCGCGCCGGCGGTTTTGAAGCCCCGGAGAACACGGTCGCGGGGATCGAGAAAGCGTGGCAGGACGGGGTGTACGGAAGCGAGATCGACATCCAGCGGACGAAGGACGGCTATTACGTGGTGAATCACGACGCGACGTTCAAGCGTACCGCGGGGGACAGCGGGAAGCCTGAAGAGATGACGCTTGCCGAGGTCAAAACCCTGTCGGTCGACGGTGAGCCTGTCCCGACTTTTGAGGAGATGCTCGAAGCCTCTAAGGAGAAGGTCGTTCTGTACACGGAGCTTAAAGGGAATACCGCGGACCAGAAAATGGCGGACGACGCTGTCGCTATTGTTAAAAAGTATGGGATGGAGGACGAGTGCGTCCTGATCTCACTTAATTATGACGTTATCAACTACATAGAGAAGACATACCCTGAGATGAAGACAGGGTTCCTGACATTCCTGTCGCTTGGAAAGACGGCGAAGCTGAACTGCGACTCTCTCGGGCTTGAAGAAGAGTCCGCGACGTCGGATACCGTAATGAACATCCACGATGAGAATAAAGAGGCCCTCGTCTGGACAGTAAATACGGCAGGATCGCAGAGATACTTCCTGTGCTCAAATGTAGACGGGATAATAACAGACAACCCGGCACAGGCGGTGGAGCTTTCTGAGCAGCTTAAGGACAGGTCAGATATCGACAGAATGGTTGATAAGATAAAGACGTTGATGTAGGAGAAGAAGCTCCGAAAAAAGGGAACATCGTCTGGTCGAAGCATGAGGACCAGCCGTCGGAGGACGCGAACACCGGGTTTTGGGACTTCAAAAAGCATGTTGTGGACGGGAAGACGTACTACAGCTATCATGACCAGAACGCTGATTTCGACAACTACGGGCTGCTCGGATACGCGCCGGGCGAGCGTGTGATACTGGACGAAGATTTTAACGAGGTCAAGAGGATCACGATGGAGGAGTCTGACGTGACCGAGAAGGGGACCGGCGCGGACGGGCACGATTTTCTTCTGATCGACCTGGACCACTATATCCTGTCTTGCTATGTGAAAGAGAATGTGAAGAACGTGCCGGGCTATCCGGACGGGACGAACGTTATCTATTCGTATCTGCAGGAGGTTAAGGACGGCGAGGTCGTCTGGGACTGGAAGACGATCGACTATCCGGAGCTCTATGACCTGATCCAGACAGAGGCGACTCCGACCGCAAACGACTTTGACAACAAAGAAGTCGACGCGCCGGACATCGTGCATTTCAACGCGATGAGGTTCAACGACGACGGCGACCTCGTGTGCTCGTTCAGGCACCTCGACACGATCATGTGCCTCGACAGGACAAAGCAGGAAGACTAGATCAAATGGAAGCTTTCCGGAGAAGGCGACGAGTTCGGGCTCACCGATAAACAAAAGACCTCCGGCCAGCACAACGTCACAGTCGACGGGAACAAGATCATGGCATTCAACAACGGGAACCGCGACGAGCAGACAGAGATAAGATCATACGAACTGGATTTTGATCAGAAAAAGGCGAAGCTCGTCAGGACGTACGGATTCGACAACAAATTCTCACAGGCCTGCGGGGCTGTCCAGAACGTGAAAGATGACATCCACGTGATCGGCTGGGGCTGGGCGACTACCGACAACGAGTGCATGTCCGTGATCGACTTCGCGACCGGCGAAAAGCTCATGAGCGTAAAGCTCGGCAACCCGAAAGATATCACGTACAGGTGTGCGTACTACGAATAGATATTATCGCTATATAAAAACGGGGCCCATTCTGGATCCCGTTTTTTGGTGCGCGATGAGGGACTTGAACCCCCACGATCTCTCACTAGAACCTAAATCTAGCGCGTCTGCCAGTTCCGCCAATCGCGCAGGCATTACAACAATAAATAGTCTAACAAATACTTGATATGAAGTCAAATCATATAACGTGTATTCAGAATAATTCGTATCGTGAGAATATTCAGCTGCTCGACAAACGGTGATTTGTGTGGGTGATTGCTTTTCGACAAATGGTGATTTGCAGGGGTGTTTGTTTTTCGACAAATGGTGA
>CAZBFD010000238.1:0-2376 GCA_964491055.1 uncultured Eubacterium sp. | reverse complement strand
GCTTTCCTGAGGTTATCGTCTCAAGCCCTGCGATCATTCTTAATGTCGTGGATTTACCGCATCCTGACGGGCCTACCAGCACGACGAACTCTTTATCCATTATCTCGAGATTGAGGTCAGGAATGACCATCAATTCTCCATCATATGATTTAACGATATGTTCAAATCTGATTCCAGCCATTTCTTTCCTCCTACTCTTTGACTCCGCCAAGGGCGACGCCCGCGACGATGAATCTTGAAAGCATTATGTATACGATTATGATCGGTACGATCGCGATAAGTATCAGCATGTAGACCTTGCCGAGGTCGAACTTGAGGAAGTCCGCGCTTCTCAGGGCCGCGATCAGGATCGGCAGCGTCTTCTTGCTGTTGTCCGAAATGATCAGGGCCGGCATGAAGTAATTGTTCCACGCTGTTACGAATGCGAATATCGCCTGCACTGCGATCGCCGGCTTCATGATAGGAAGGACGATGCGGTTGAAGATCTTGAACTCACTGCATCCGTCTATCCTTGCAGCTTCAACGAGCTCCATCGGGAGGCTCGACTGCATGTAGCTGTACATGAAGTAAAAGACTGCCGGAGCCGCGATCGACGGGAGGAACAGAGGCCAGAGCGTATTCAGGAGGTGCCAGCCGTCCATCAGCCTTACGAATCCGAGGGCGGATACCTGAGTAGGCATCACCAGGATCAGCATGATGAAGATGAATGCCGGCTTCTTGAATTTGAAGTTGTACGCGTAGAGGCCGTAAGCTGTGAGCGCCGAGAAGTACGTCGCGAGCGCTGCCGAGCAGGCAGAAACTATGAGCGAGTTTTTGATGCCTGACAGCACCGGGATATTGGCGTCGTTCAGCACGTGCTTGAGGTTCACGAGGAACGCTTTCCCCGGGATCGCCGAGAAACCCTGCATGATCTGGGCGTGGCTCCTCGTCGAGTTTATTATCAGTATGTAGAAGAAGAACAGGCACAGGAAGCTCAGGAATATGAGCAGTATATAAGCTATGACGGTTCTTACCTTCGATGTTTTCACTTCACCTTCCATCGCTTATTTACCTCCTTCCATTGCTCTCTGCTGCTTGATCCTCTTTCCTCTCTTCCTGAGGATCCTCATGTTGTCGTCATTGTTCAGCGAGAAGTAAACGCCGATACAGAGGACTGCGCATATTATGAACAAAATCACAGATATCGCGCCCGCCATGCCGTAGTTCTTACTGAACAGGTGATTGTTCAGGAACATGATGATCGTAGTCGACGTCCTGTCCGGAGTGCCTTTGCCGTTGGTCAAAATCTGCGGCACATCGAACATCTGCAGGCCGCCGATCATTGATGTGATCAAAACGTACACGAGGATCGGGCGGATCATCGGAAGGGTGATCTTGAAGAATGTCTGGGTCGGCGTGCATCCGTCGAGCTCAGCTGCCTCGAACAGAGACGGGTTGATGCCCATAACCGCGGCCATCAGAAGGATCGTGGTGTTCCCGAACCACATCAGGAAGTTCATGAGAGCGATGAGGCCGCGCGTCCCTGCGACGGTGTTGAGGAACCTGAAAGGCTCCTTCAGGATCCCGGCGGATACCAGGAATCCGTTGACAGGCCCGTTCGTCGAGAACAGAGCGAAGAACAGCATCGCGAACGCCGACGCCATGATCAGGTTCGGCATGTAGATGACGACCTTGAAGAACTGCTTGCCGTGGATCTTAAGCCTTATGTCCGTGAACCACGCCGCGAGGACAAGCGAAATGATTATCTGCGGCAGGAACCCGGCTATCCACAGGATGATGGTGTTCCCCATGTACTTAAGGAAGTCGCTCTCGAACAAAGCCTTGTAGTTAGCGAGTCCGACGAATGTCGGCCCCACGATCTTCAGGCCCACTCTGTAATATTCAAAAAAGCTGTAATACACAGTAGATACCAGCGGTACGAACTGGAATACGAAGAACGCGATGAAGAAGGGCGCGATGAAGACATAGCCCCACTTCGCGTAGTCCACGCTTTTTTCCTGCGCGTCCTTTTTTACTTTACTCATAATAGTCCACCTTATCTGCCGGCCGGCAGGAGATGCCGGCTGGGTCTTGACCGATCAGCCGTGTGCCGGCTTCACGTCCCGGAATGATGATCTTCTTTTGCCTTAGAATAAGAATGGGGGCGGCTGGCGCCACCCCCGTATGTGTCAGCCTGGTTGATTATTCTGGCCAGTTGACTTCTGTAATGTTAGGATAGAGCTCCTTGATAGCATCTTCGAAGTTAGCCTTTGCCTTGTCCTCATCAACAGCACCGTCGAAGTAATCTCTGAATGCTGTCTGGATCTTCTCGTTGCATCCCTGGTCATACGGACCGGCGTTGCTCATGTCGATGTTCTTAGCAGCTTCTACGAAGAG
>CAZBFD010000237.1:0-2387 GCA_964491055.1 uncultured Eubacterium sp. | reverse complement strand
TGTCATAGCCGACCTCCTTCGGTACTACATATATCAAGACAATTATAATAAGAAGACAACCGCATTGCAAGTGTTAAAGTCCCATATACTCCTCATAAAGCTGGTCCAGGTGCTCTTTCGCATCTTTGAGATCCGCATCGAGCCGGTTGAGGCGCGCAGGGTCCGCGAGCACGGCCGGCCTGCACATCTCCATCTGTATTTCTTCGATCTTCTGCTCGGTGCTTTCTATGTCGTGCTCGAGCTGCTCTTTCTTCTTTGCGAGACGTTTTTCCTCGGTCTGGCGGCGCTTTTTGAGCATGCGCTCCTCGGCGGCGGTCAGCTGTACGTCAGGATCCCCGTTTTGGCCCGTGCTCATGCCGGTACTGCCTCCGCCATCAAAACCTTCACGGTCCGTTTTCAGCCCCGCGCCGGATGCTCCGCCGCCATTACGGCCTGCTCCGGCTGCTCCCGCATTGCCGGCGCCCCCGCGGAGATCCTTTATATATCTGCTGGCCGAAGTGATCTCAGCCTTCTTCTCTTCATAATAATCGTAGCCGCCGACGTAAGTCGTGATGCCGCCCGCCTCCATCTCAAAGATGCGGGTCGCGATCTTGTTCAGGAAATAGCGGTCGTGCGACACTGCGATCACCGTGCCCGGATAAGCGAGCAGCGCGTCCTCAAAGACTTCACGCGAGTCGATATCGAGGTGGTTCGTCGGCTCATCGAGAAGGAGCACATTCGTGCCGGCCATCATGAGCTTTAGCAGCGCGAGGCGCGCTTTCTCCCCGCCGGACAGGTCGCCCACCATCGTGAAGACGCTGTCGCCGCGGAACATGAAGCGGCCGAGGAATGCCCTTATCTCGCTTTCCTTATACAATCTGAATGTATCATATATCTCGTCGATCACCGTGTTGGCGGGATTCAGGCGCTCCTGACGCTGGTCGTAGTAACCGATATCGAGGTTGACGCCGCGCTTCAGGTATCCTCCTGTCGGGTCGAGCTCGCCGCTTAGTATTCGGAGAAGCGTCGTTTTTCCGATCCCGTTTGACCCGACTATGCAGATCCGCTCGCCGCGCTTGATATCAAAAGAAACTCCGGAGAACAGGCCGACCGTCGAGCCTCCGGACCATCCGGCACCGCCGGACAGCTCGCCGCGCCTGTCAGCTTCGCCGCCCCCGGGGATCCCGCGGTCCACGAATGACATCGCGAGGTCTTCTGCAATGAATATGTCGTTCCCGCTCTTGTATTTCTGGTGGAACTGGATCTTAAGAGTTCCCGGCGCCGCGTCAGGCTTCTCGATCAGCTCCATCGCGTCTAGCTTTTTCTCGCGGGACGCCGCGCGCTTGGCAAGGTGCTCGGTGCCGCGCTCCTTGAACTTCCTGATGATGTCCTCCTGGCGGCGTATCTCATCCTGCTGCTTGTTATACGCGCGGAGGTCCGCCTCGCGGATCTGGCGCTTTTTCTCGGCAAATGCCGTGTAGTTCCCGCTGTATATCCTGAGCTTGTGGTTCTCTATCTCAAAAATCCGCTGGGCGATCTGGTCCAGGAAGTACCTATCGTGCGATACGATGAGGATCGCGCCGCGGTATGCCTTCAGGAACTGCTCGAGCCATTTCAGCATTCCTATGTCGAGGTGGTTCGTCGGCTCGTCAAGAAGAAGGATGTCCGGCTTTTCCATGAGGAGGCACGCAAGCGCGAGGCGTGTGCGCTCCCCTCCGGAAAGAGTTCCGATCCGCTTGTTATAGAACGATTCATCAAAAGCCATACTTGTCAGTATGCCCCGCATCTCGCTCTTGTACGTGAAGCCACCTTCCGCGCTGTACCGCTCCTGCAGGTCGCCGTACCGGCGAAGAAGGTCATCATAGTCAGAACTGCCCGCCTGTTCGGCGGCCAGCGTGATGCGCTGGGAGAGCTCGCTAAGCTCGCTCTCCATCCGCGTGAACTTCCTGTATATCCTGCTTGTCTCCTCGAGAAGCGTACTGTCGTCGTCAAAGTGATCCTGCTGCTCGAGGAAGCCGAGTGTCGTATCTCCCGCCATGAAAACATTGCCGGAATCCGCTTTTTCTTTTCCCGCCAGTATGTTCATAAGGGTCGTTTTCCCGGCTCCGTTCACACCAATAACGCCTATCTTCTCACCGGCCTCTACGTGGAACGAGACCTTGTCAAGAATAGGCGTCACACCATATGATTTAGTTATGTCAGTAACAGAAAGAACTGGCATATCTCCTCCAGTAAGTATTTATAAGAACTGTCTGCGGCAGGGCAGGACTTCATTCTTCGCTGCTACATTTCCAGATCCGCGTAAGCATCCAGGTCCAGGCTGTCAGGGCCGGAGGCCCTGTATTTGTAGTAGGCGGCGGCACCGATCATGGCTCCGTTATCGGTGCAGAGCACGGGATCTGGAATGT
>CAZBFD010000236.1:0-2392 GCA_964491055.1 uncultured Eubacterium sp. | reverse complement strand
AGAACGATGACATTTTTAGTAGTGTGCAGTAAAACCAACATTTCGACAAATCACCGTTTGTCGAAAAACAAACACCCTCGCCAAATCATCACTGAGTTACATAATGAATTACCAAAAATGTATTGACAGCGGTTCTTTTGTATATTATTGTATTAAGTAGTTAGTACAATAATACACATATTGCAATGCGAAAATAGTAACATAATAGAAAGGCAGGCTTGTATGGAATGGGAGTTTAAGGATGGTGTCCCGATCTATACGCAAATCGTTGACCAGATGACGATGCGGATCGCGAGCGGTGCGTACGCGCCGGGCGAGAAGCTTCAGTCTGTGAGGGATCTTGCGATGGATGCGGGCGTGAACCCGAATACTATGCAGCGTGCGCTGGCTGAGTTGGAGCGCAGGGAGCTGGTCTTCACCGAGAGGACGATCGGAAGGTTCGTAACGAAGAACAACGAGATTTTGATGAGGCTCCACGAAGAGCTGGCAAAAAGATGCTTTGATGAGTGTATAAACAAGCTGCGGAAGATCGGGATGTCGGCGGATGAGATAAAGAAGTCGGTCGGTGAATGGGTCGGCGAGGTATAGTAACATACGGCGGACAGCGGCAGGCGTCTGGATATGGCAGACGGTGCCGGCGAAGTAATATAAGGAGATGAGATAATGGCAAGGATAGAGATAAATGACCTGAGCAAGGCGTTCGGGAGCACGGTCGCGCTGGACGGCGTGAACTTAAGCCTTGAGAAGGGCCAGATCGTTGGGCTGCTCGGGCCGAACGGGAGCGGGAAGACGACGCTCATCAAGATCCTGAACGGACTGCTCACGCCGGGCAGGGGCGAAGTCAGGATAAACGGAATGAAGCCGGGCGTTGAGACGAAGAGAGTTGTCGCGTACCTTCCGGACAGGAACGCCCTGCCCGCTTACATGACGCCGGCACAGCTGATGAACATGTATCAGGACTTTTTCGCGGACTTCAAGCGCGCGAAGGCGGAGAAAATGCTCAGCGAGCTCGGGGTCGACATGAAGCAGGAGATGCAGAAGATGTCCAAGGGCACGAAGGAGAAGCTTCAGCTCTGCCTGGTGATGGCGAGGGACGCGGACGTGTACCTGCTGGACGAGCCGATCGGCGGGGTCGACCCGGCGACGCGCGACTACATATTGAGAACGATCATTTCAAACTATAACGAGGACGCAGTAGTCGTGATCTCCACTCACCTGATCCAGGACATCGAGTCCGTGCTCGACGATGTGGTCTTCCTCAAGGAGGGGCGCGTCGTGCTCCACGAGCAGGCGGACGCGATCAGAGCGGAGAGAGGCGAGAGCATCGACAAAGTCTTCAGGGAGGTGTTCAGGTGCTAGCACGGTTGCCTGAAAACACGAATATTTCTGACATCTGCAATGTTTGCAGGGAGGTAACAAAATGTTAATGAAGCTTTTGAAATATGAGATCCCGGCTGTCGGCCGCAGGCTGGGGCCTATGTACATAGCGTGGCTGGCGGCGTCGGTTTTGTTCGGCCTGACGGCGGGGAGATTCGACGACTCGGGCGCATTAATTCTGATCCCGGGTGTTGTCTACTTTGCGGTCACAGTCGCGGTGTTCGTCATGGCGATCGTGCTTATAATCCAGAGATACTATAACAGCCTGTTCGGCGACGAGGCTTACTTCAACCAGGCTCTTCCGGTGACGGCGAGCGAGCACATCATGAGCAAAATCCTGACGGCGCTCGTATGGATCGTGCTCACTATGCTGGCCGCCCTGCTCTCGGGACTGATCATAGTGTTGTTAATGGGCGGAGAAAATGTAGTACTGGCGGGAGAACCGATACAGATACCAGATTTCTGGGGAAATATGTCAGGCATAGACTCACTGAAAGCATTCCTGATGATATTCGAGTTCCTGGTGCTGGCTGTCTTCAGCATGCTGAAAAGCATTCTCGCAATATATGCGGCGATCTCGATCGGGCACATCGCGAGGAACCACGTAGTGCTTGCGTCGATCGGGGCGTACATAGGGCTGATGATATTCGAGTCATCCGTAGGAAATCTCTTCATTTCCCTCGGATTCCTGACAAGCAGTAACACAGACATCAACCTTATGATCAGCAGCAGCGACTTCACAGCATTCCAGGCAGTCCTCGGCGTCAGCTTCCTGATAAGCCTGATCCTCATAGCGGTATACTTCTTTATCTGCAGGTTCTTCATCGAAAAGAAGCTCAACCTGCAGTAAAAGTTGTCAACGGGGACGGTTCTTTTTGACAACTTTCATAAGCCAAAGACAGCGGCGTGCATCCAGCAGATGCACGCCGCATTTTTATGTAAGGTTGTCAGAAAGAACCGTCCCATATGTCATCATTGTATTTAAAGTGTGTTTTTTAGGACCGTCCCCAAAAAC
>CAZBFD010000235.1:0-2411 GCA_964491055.1 uncultured Eubacterium sp. | reverse complement strand
TAGCCAGACAGTGCAAACTGACTGGCTTTTTCTTTTACTTACATTTGATACCTGTTGATAATAAAAATAGCGAGGATGCTCCGAATGGAACATCCCCGCTTTATCACTGTCTAGTATTCAGATTTATCCGATACTATTTAGTAACCTTTACCTTCAGGGTAACTGTCTTTGTTGCGCCAAGAACACTTCCGCTTCCAGCATCAGTTATCTTAACCTTGATCTTGTAGGTCTTACCCTTCTTCAGACCCTTCTTGACTGTAACTTTACCAGCCTTGCTGACTGTTACCTTCTTGTTGCCCTTAGTCTTCTTGAATGTTACCTTACCAGCAGCTCCACTGACCTTGAATGCCTTAGCTTTCTTGAAGGTCATCTTCTTCTTGGAACTTGCCTTGACTGTCTTGCCAGAAGCCTTGAGCTTGCTTGCAGCCTTCTTCTGGGCAGCGTCTACTGCAGCCTGCAGAGCTTCTGTAGCTCTCTTGACATCAGCTGCTGTTCCACTAGCGATAGCCTGGTTCAGAGCTGTCTTAGCTTCTTCGATAGCCTTTACGCTGTCAGCTGTGTATGATTTGTCTGCTGCGATCTTTGCTGCATCAGCAATAACAACCTCAGCCTTCTTGATCTCTTCGTCCTTCTTGGCATTTGTGTCTGCCGGGATAACTGTTTCGGAACCAGCAAGCTCGTTACCGCACTTTGAACATGTAAGGATCTTAGATCCGTCTTCATCAGCTGTAGCTTCCTTGATGACTTTCCATGTATCAAATACGCACTCGTCGCCGAGGTTTCCTACAGGATCTGTCAAATCATATTTGTAATCAGCCCAGAGATATTCACTAGGATTCTTTCCATCCTTGTCAAGATACATATTGCATCTCATGCAGACTTTGTACTTGTAACCACCTTCTCCGCAAGTTGCCTTAACTTCCTGCTCTTTGACATCATGTCCGAGTGGCTCTCCAACTTTCTTTACCTCATAATGCTTAAACGAACCGCAAACAGAGCATTTTCTTGCCTGTGTAGCTGCTTTTTCACATGTTGCTGGTGTGTAGTCTTCATATGCACCCCAGTTGTGAGCACCTTTAGCCCAGTCAGCGATCACGATGCACTTGGAGTAAGGAGCTGCTGCAGGAGCATCCTCAAGAAGCTCACCATCAAATCCTGTGAAGTAATTTACCTTGTCTTTTGTTACGATATCAGTTCCAAGCTGACCGGCGATCTCACGTCCGCCACATCTTGTACAATCTATAACAGTAAGTCCGTCATATTCGCAGTTTGGCTCTGAAATAACAGATACTTTGTAGTCATGTCCAAGAGCCTTGTCTCCCTTTGTGATTGTTCCAAGAGCACCGCAATCCGGGCAGTACTTCATTGTGAACCCGTAGAGATAGCATGTAGGAGGTACTGTAACTGTAGCCCATGCATGATCTGTTTTAGGAATTGCTACTGAGCCGATCTCCATGCTGCAGGCCGGGCAAACAAGTGAGTTTGTGCCTTCTGTAGTGCATGTCGCAGGCTTTGTTACCTTATTAGGCTCATAATATTTTTCATTGTATTCTACATAATCTTTTGTTGCGTCTCCTGTCGGCTGAGGATTTGCAGGAGATACTTCATGAGCTACATGAGCTTCAAGATAAGCATCCTTAGCATTGGTTTCAACTCTCTGATAGCTTCCTGGCACGCTGACCCATCCAGTCTGCGTTAATGCATCCAGCGGTGTTTCAGCATCATAATCCACATAGCGACGAGTCTGGCTGGTCCTGCTTGAATAATAATTGAATCTATAATCTACAGCAGTAACAAATCTAACCTGTTCTTTTCCGCAATCCGGGCAGGTACGGACTTGTTTATCGAGACCATCTACTCCAACTTCTACATCATGTTCTTTAGAACAAACGAACCATGCTACTGTCTCATAGTCGCTTCCGTCTGCCTTGTAAGCATGGTTATTCATTTCTTCATTAACGATCTTCTTGCAGAATGCACAAGTGTATGACTCAGCACATTTTGCTACTCCGTTTGGCCTTGTATGACCTTCCAGATCATATGGAGCTCCAAGAGCGCCACACTTCTTGCAGGATTTTGCATAAACGTAGCAATATCCAGCAAGAACTTCAGCTAATTCCTCGAGCTCTGCTTCTGTTGCACCCTGCTTAGCAGCTTCCTCAATATATTCAGCTACTGTATACTGAACACCATTTTCTGGATATTCATGACCAGTTGCTGGTGTGAGTACAGCTTTAGTTACATTGCATCCCTCTGCATCACAGTACATGATGTCATAGCCACCAGCTGTACATGTCGCCGGTACACTCTTCTCTTTATCTACTTTCCATGAGTGATCTGCATCTGCCGCAAACGACATTGCCGGCATGAAGGAAAGAACCATCAGTACTGACAAGAGCGTTACGACAAAT
>CAZBFD010000234.1:0-2428 GCA_964491055.1 uncultured Eubacterium sp. | reverse complement strand
GAGAAAAAGAATTATGCGGTAGAAATAGTCTTAGAACTAAGTGTTGCTGTATAATTGTTAGCGCCGGGTTAAAACCGCCATTCCGAGTCGGATTAAATTAACCAATCTGAGTCGGAATAAAAAAGCCATTACCTTTTTACATAAACTCCTTTACACTGGGTATGAACCAATTACTCGGCAGAAGGAGGAATATGAAAAATGTAAATGGTAATGACTCGTGTATAACCATAATAGCACAAGCCATCAGTGAAATGGAAGCCGAACAAGGAAAATCTCTATCGCCAGATGAGATCAACCTTGCAGAGCTTGAACGGCGCACCGGCATCACAAGAGCACGGCTCCGCCGGCTGAAAAACAATAACTTCAAGCCGACACCTCACGGGAGGACCGGCCAACACGCTCAGACAACTGTTCTGAGCGGTTTTACAGGAGTGCTCGATAAACTGCTCACACAGGGTGTCACGAACTCCAGCGTCTGCTTCGAGAGGCTTCAGGACGAAGGATATGCCGGAGGACTTACCCAGGTCAAGGAGTATATCTCAAAGCACAAGGATCTGGTACCTGCGAAAAGGCAGATGATGGATCCACAGGGAAACCGCGGTTTCCGGTACCACACAGGCCCCGGAGAAGCGTACCAGATGGACTGGGGTTTCATCCATGTATACGATCAGGAAGGACGTAAGTATCGCGTGGCCTGTTTCGCAATGATATGTCATCACTGCGGCAAATGCTACGTAGAGTTCTTCCCGAACGCAAGACAGGAGAACCTGTTCATCGGGATGCTCCATGCGTTCGCCTTCATGGGTATCCCGAAGTATGTGCTGACTGACAACATGAAAAGCGTTGTAACAAAGCGCGACTTCGAAGGATATCCGGTCTGGCAGATGGACTACGAGGCCTTCATGAACACTGTCGGCTTCCAGACGAAGCTGTGCAAGCCCAGACATCCTTTCACAAAGGGAAAGGTCGAGCGCCTGATCAGATTCGTCAAGGACAACTTCCTTGCGGGACGCTCATTCCGTAACTTCACGGATCTGAACGAGCAGGCTGTCGACTGGTGCGAAAAGCACAACAGCAGATATCATCGTGAGATCGATGGTATACCAAATGCCATCCATATCTCAGAATGTATGTCGTTCGCAAAGGATCTGTCGATTACAGAAGAACTCAGATATTACCTCTGTCCTTCACGGAAGATATCTTTCGACGGCTTCGTGAATTACGAAGGCCGAAGGTTCGGAGTACCATTCCGCTATGCAGGTCGCGATGTGCGCGTTGGCAGAGACCGCGAGATGCTGTATATATACTCAGCTGATTTCAGTGAGCTTCTTGTTACTCACGAGATCAACTGGAGCAAACGTGATCAGTATTGCATCAATCAGTTTGCGGAGCCGGAGGTCCCGGAGGAGCTTCCAACTGCTCCAATAACTACAGCGATCCATATGCTCGAAGAGCCTGATGATCCGGATCTTGACTTCAGCAAGTTCGATTGCGACAGGGAGGAGGATGCCATATGACGGAATTCTCCTATGACAACATCGAGAAAAGCATCGATGTGCTGAAGCTTGATCTTTCGATCAGCGAGCTTGCGACCTTGTCGAGCGAAAGATCCATGACGCTCGATCAGATGACGGCGCTTGAAGCGTTGCTCGAGTATCTCAGCAAAAAGAAGATACAGACAACGATCGATACACTGCTCAGAATGAGCAGGCTGCCTAAGAAGAATCCGAAGACATTCGAGAACTTCGACTTCTCTCTGGTCAAAGGTAGAGATATCGAGAAACTCAAAGCACTGCCGTCGCTCGCGGCGATCCATGCGCACAAGAACCTGGCTTTCATCGGTCCTGCCGGTATCGGCAAGACTCATCTGGCTCAGGCTTTCGGTTATGAATGCTGCCAGCAGGGACTCAAGACATACTTCATCAAGATGTCTGAGCTCCGTGACAAATTTACAAAGGCAAGGATGAGCGGCAAGGAAGCCAGCGCCATCAACGGCCTCATTAAACCATCATGTCTGATCATCGACGAAGTCGGTCGCTGTGAATTCGACAAGGAAAACACAAGGATGTTCTTCGATCTGATCGACAGGCGTTACAACAAAGAAGGCAGTTTCAACACCATATTCACCAGCAACAAGAACCCTTTAGATTGGAAGGAGTTCTTCAGCGAGGATGACACTACGCTCTGCGCTCTTGACCGTATCTTTGACGACGCCATCCTGTTCAGGATGCGTGGCAAAGGCTACAGAGGCAGGAACCTTGATAAGGTAGTTCTTCAGGTAGGCGATCTTCCGTCTAGGGGTGCTGCTGATGCTACTAATGACTAATCACTAACGTACATGTAATGCCGGGTAATTGGTTCTTTTGATCTGACTGAAATTGGTCAATTTAACCCGACTAAATTTGGCGATATTAACCCGACGCTAACA
>CAZBFD010000233.1:0-2458 GCA_964491055.1 uncultured Eubacterium sp. | reverse complement strand
GGGCACATGCCAGAGAAGCTTCTTCGTCGGCAAAGACGTAAAGCAGGAAGACATCAAGGCCAAGTTCGATAACGGCGTTCTCAAGATCGAGATACCGAAAGTCGAAAAGAAACCTGAGATCGAAGAGAATAAATATATCCAGATCGAAGGATAGTACATGATACCTGAATAAGGGCTATCAGGGATAAAGGGATCACTTTTGATAAAACACCAGAACATATCAGCCGGGGTGAATGCCCCGGCTTTTTCATGGTTGATGGAAAGAGTGCAGGGGAGTAGAATAGGAATTAAGTAAGAGGTAAGTAAGAGGTGCCGGATGCTGCAGCGATATTTCAGGATCGCTGCTCCGCCGGGATAGTGTTTTAGTCAGCAGTTTAGCAGATAATGGAGGACTGTTATGGAATGCACCAGGGAAGTAACTGATGATATCTACTGGGTCGGAGGTAATGACAGAAGACTCGGGCTTTTTGAGAACATCCATCCTGTTCCGGATGGGGTCTCATATAACTCATATCTTATTTCTGATGAGAAAACGTGCCTTATGGACACATGTGACTGGGCTGTAGGACAAAGGTTCCTGGAGAATGTAGAGGCGGCTCTTAACGGAAGGCCGCTGGATGTGCTGGTCGTGGACCACATGGAGCCGGATCACGCAGCGACGCTGAACGAGGTCCTTGTAAGGTGGCCGGATGTCGAGATCTACTGCACGATGATGGCGTCCAGGATGTACAGGCAGTACGGATACAAGGGACTTGACAATCTCCATACGGTAGCAGAAGGTGATACTCTAAGCCTTGGAAAGCATGAGCTCACATTCTACCTTGCGCCGATGGTGCACTGGCCGGAGGTAATGGTCTCATACGATAAGACATCAGGCATCCTGTTCTCGGCAGATGCGTTCGGGACTTTCGGAGCTCTGAACGGGGCTTTGTTCGCGGATGAAATGGAGATCGACGACGAATGGTTCGCCGAGGCGAGACGCTACTACGGTAACATCTGCGGCAAGTACGGCATGCAGGTCCAGAATCTCCTTAACAAAGCCGCAGGCCTTGAGGGCCTCAGCATGATCTGCCCGCTCCACGGACCGGTCTGGAGAAAGGACCTGGACAAGTTCATTGAGAAGTACGACAAATGGTCAAAGTACGAGCCGGAGGAGAAGGGCGTGCTCATCGCATACGCTTCAATGTACGGCCACACGGAGAACTGCGCCGAGGTGCTGGCGAGCGAGCTCATCCAGTCAGGGGTCAAAAACGTGAAGCTCTGCGACGTTTCAGGGACGCACGTGTCCTACCTGATCAGCGATGTGTTCAAGTACAGCAATATCGCGCTGTTCTCAGTGACATATAACATGGGAGTGTTCCCGAAGATGAAAGATTTCATCCATGACATGCAGGCGCTTAATCTCCAGAACCGCACTGTCACGATCCTCGAGAACGGCACATGGGCGCCGCAGTCTAAGGACCTCATGACGAGCATGCTCGAGGAGATGCAGGACATGAGAGTCATGGAAGAGAAGATAACGGTGATGTCGAACGCTTCCGACGACCAGCGTGAGGCGATCTGCAAGATGGCGGAGGACATCAAAGCCACTCTCGAATAATCAAAGTCTTCCCGCTGCACAGGCGGGAGCAAAGTACTGACGACAAAGGACCTGGCAGACAAAAGCTGCCAGGCCTGTGCAAATGGAGGAATTTATCATGATCTCGGAAAAAATGAAAACACACGTCGGCGCGGAAGGTGTGATCCGCAGGATGTTCGAAGCCGGTATAAAGATGAAGGCGGAGTACGGTGCGGAAAACGTATTCGACTTCAGCCTGGGGAACCCGAACGTCCCTGCGCCGGACAAAGTCAGGGATTCGATAAAAGAGATAGTTGATACGCTTCCGCCGGGGAAGATCCACAGCTATATGCCGAACGCGGGATTTCCTGAGGTAAGGGCAGAAGTCGCAAGGCACATCAATAAAGTCCATGGCACCGGTTATTCTGAGAAGAATGTGATCATGACCGCGGGAGCAGGATCGGCACTTAATCTCATTATGAAGAGCCTGCTCGATATAGACGACGAGGTCGTGGTGCCGCGTCCGTACTTTGCAGAGTATAAAGGATATATCGAGAACTACTATGGAAAGATCGTGGAGTCAGCACCGCGCGATGACGGCTCGTTCCTGCCTGACATGGATAACATCGCGGCAGCGATAACCCCGCGTACCAAAGCGGTTTTGATCGATACCCCGAACAACCCGACGGGAGTAGTATATCCTGAGTCAGTCATCACAGAGCTTGCCGAAGTGCTGCGCAGGAAAGAAAAAGAGATCGGCCATCCGATCTATCTTATCTCGGACGAGCCGTACCGTGAGATCGTGTTCGGCGACGGGTATAAAGACCTGTCTGACGGAGACACTGACGCGGCAGATCAGGGAGATAAGCTTCCATGGATCCCGGACTACTACGACGATGC
>CAZBFD010000232.1:0-2474 GCA_964491055.1 uncultured Eubacterium sp. | reverse complement strand
CCTGCCAATGAGTTTAATTCCTGGGTTAATTCGCTCAACTATATGTATAAAGTCATGAATGATTCAGAGATTCCCGAAAATGCGGGTATCGCAATTGAGTACAACATCCCGCAAACAGCTAAGCGGGTAGACTTTATGATTTCCGGATACGATGAGAACGACGACCCTGGAATGATAATAATTGAGCTGAAGCAGTGGAGTGTACTCAAAAAAGTAGCAAAGTCTGATGCCATTGTAGAGACACCCATTGGTAACGGCCCTAGAAGAGTTGTTCATCCATCATATCAAGCTTGGTCGTATTCACAGCTGATATCAGACTATAACACAGCTGTTCAGGACAAGCATGTGAGATTAGCTCCATGTGCTTATCTTCATAATTATAAAAGACATACCAATGATCCGCTGGATGATGAGCAGTATGATCCTTATACCTCTGAAGCACCGGCATTTACTAACGGACAGGTCAAGAACTTACGTGATTTTATTAAGAAGATCGTGCGTAAAGGTGATGATGAAAAAGTACTATACATGGTGGACCATGGTAAAATCAAGCCGTCAAAGAGTTTGCAAGATTCTATCGCATCAATGATACATGGTAATGAAGAATTCATTATGATTGATGAACAACGTGTTATATATGAGGAAATAATCAAGCTGTCAGACGAGTGTGTGAGAGACGGTAAAAAACGTACTATTATATGTACAGGTGGTCCGGGGACCGGAAAGAGCGTTATCGCTGTAAGGCTGTTAGCTGAGCTTACAAGGAAAGGACAGTTTGTTCAGTATGTTTCAAAAAACAGCGCTCCACGCCAGGTATATATGGAGAAACTAAAAGGTACAATAAAGAAAAGCAGTGTAGACAACCTTTTTAAAGGTTCAGGATCATATTGTGACGTTGAAAACAATATGATAAACACATTGCTTGTAGATGAGGCACACAGACTTAATGAAAAATCCGGGATGTTCCACAATCAGGGCGAAAACCAGATCAAAGAGATAATACATTCAGCATGCTGCTCAGTTTTTTTTATAGATGAGAACCAGCGTGTGACTATGGATGATATTGGTTCAGTAGAGGAAATAAAGAATTGGGCTGCAGCAGAAGGATCAGAAATAACCAAAATGGAATTGGTTTCACAATTCCGATGTAATGGATCCAACGGTTATCTTGCCTGGCTAGATAATCTTCTAGATATACATGAAACTGCAAATACAGATCTGGATGGCATAGATTACGAATTTAAAGTATGCTTTTCTCCAGATGAAGTAATGAGTTATGTGGTAGATAAAAATGGTTCAGCTAACAGAGCACGGCTTTTAGCCGGATATTGCTGGGAATGGCCAAAGAAAACACGGACAAAGTCAGAGTATCATGACATCAGAATAGGGGACTTTGGTATAAGCTGGAACCTTGATGATGGACAAGCATATGCAACCAGTGAAACATCTGTTAATGAAGCTGGGTGTATACATACAGCACAGGGACTGGAATTTGATTATGTCGGAGTTATTATCGGCGATGATTTGCGTTTTGAAAACGGTCATATCGTAACTGATTTCACCAAGCGCGCTAAAACAGACCAGTCACTGAAGGGAATCAAGAAGCTATATAAAGAAGATCCAAAGCAAGCAAAAAGACGCGCAGACGAAATAATCAAAAACACATACCGTACACTCCTTACAAGAGGCATGAAAGGGTGCTACGTATACTGCACGAACCCTGAATTACGAGATTATATTTTAAAAATGATAGATAAAAAGAAAAGTGTGAACAACGAGAGGAATTGCAATGACTGATTCAATCAAAGAGTTACAAGAGAGGATCACTTATTTTCGCGATGCAAGAGACTGGAAGCAGTTCCATAATCCAAAAGACCTTGCGATCTCAATATCCTTGGAAGCAGCGGAGCTTCTTGAGGCTTTCCAGTGGAGCGGTGCAGATATAAATGCAGAAGGGAAAGAAGACAAGATAAAAGAAGAACTCGCTGATGTAATGATGTACTGCATTCTTCTTGTAGACAGGATGAATCTGGACATATCCGAAATCATTTCAGAAAAACTAATAATGAATGAAAGAAAATATCCAGTAGAAAAAGCATATGGTAGGAAGGATAAATATACCGCCTATCAACAAATGAAAGAATAGGTGGGTGCGGACGAACGAGGTTTTGATGGATGTTATGGAACTGAGTAAGTATCAGGACCGCCGTGTTTTTGTCAGGGCTGCCGGAGGCTTGGAATTAGTCGGGATGGCGGAGTGTTATCCTGCTGAATACGGGCTTCATGAATTTGATCGTGATGAGGAGAGCATCTCAGTCGGGGAGTATCAGATCTTTGAGAGTGATATTCTGGAGATAAGGATCATGACTAACGTGGTGGATGAGTATATCGAGGCTCAGGATCCGGAGATACGGAAGACGCTTTATGCTGTGCGGGCGGTGATAGCTGATGCGATACCTAACGCAGAGGAGAAG
>CAZBFD010000231.1:0-2476 GCA_964491055.1 uncultured Eubacterium sp. | reverse complement strand
GACACTACATATATATAAAGGAAGGAGACACGGTCTGGAACCCGGGCTGGCAGCCGACGCAGACGGAGCTTGACTCGTACAGCTGCCGCCACGGCATGGGGTACACCGTGCTCGAAGGCATGAAGAACGGCGTGCGCGCCCGTCAGGAAGTCTTTGTTCCGCTCGGCGAAACATGTGAAGTCACACGTCTCACACTTAGCAACGAATCCGGCGCGGTCAAAAACCTTGACATCTTCAGTTATCTCGAGTTTTGCTACTGGAATGCGCAGGACGACATGTCCAACTTCCAGCGGAATTTCTCGACCGGCGAAGTCGAGGTCCGCGGGAGCGAGATCTACCACAAGACGGAGTACCGCGAGAGGCGGAACCATTACGCAGTCTTTTCCGTGAACAAAACCCTCGCGGGCTTTGATACGAACCGTGAGTCTTTCCTCGGCAACTACAAGGGACCGGACAGGCCGGAAGCCGTGCTCGCGGGCGAGAGCCGTAACAGCATTGCACACGGCTGGGCTGTGATAGGGAGCCATCATCTTAAGTGCACGCTTGAGCCGGGAGCATCCGAATCATTCATCTTCGTGCTCGCGTACTGCGAGAATCCGCGTGAGGAGAAATTTGAGCCGGACATGCAGGCGGCGAGCACAGACGGCATTGACGCCGGCGCGGCAGATGGTTGTTCAAGCACAGACGAATCAGCGACGAGCACGGACAATGTGGCACAGGCATGCGGCGCGAGCATCGATATGAAGGGTCACAAAGTCCTGCAGTCGGTCGCGGGTGCTCCATTCATCAATAAAGCGCCTGCAGAGAAGATATTGGCGAAGTACAGGACTGACAAGCAGGTGGATGCTGCTCTAGAAAAACTCAAGGAGTACTGGGACGGGCTCCTTTCTGTTTTCAAAGTTGAAAGCGGTGATGAGAAGCTCGACAGGACGGCCGACATCTGGAATCAGTACCAGTGCATGGCGACTTTCAACATGAGCAGGTCGGCCAGCTATTATGAGAGCGGCCTCGGCCGTGGCATGGGATTCAGAGATTCCTGTCAGGACATATTCGGTTTTGTTCACATGATACCGGAGAAGGCGAGAGAGAGAATAATCGACATCGCGAACACTCAGTTTGAGGACGGGAGTGCATATCACCAATACCAGCCGCTCACAAAGAGGGGCAACATGGGGATAGGAAGCGGCTTCAATGACGATCCGCTTTGGCTGATCGCAGCGACATCTGCATATATAAAGGAAACAGGAGATTACAGCATACTGCACGAGCAGTGCGATTTTGATAATGATCCTGAAAAAAAGGCACCGCTGATCGAGCACCTGAGACGGAGCTTCAGCTTCACCGCTGAGCACCTCGGGCCGCACGGACTGCCTTTGATCGGGCGCGCCGACTGGAACGACTGCCTGAACCTGAACTGCTTCTCGGTCGAGCCGGGCGAAAGCTTCCAGACCACGGGACCGAGTGATGGGCCTGTTGCGGAGAGCGTCTTCATCGGCGGGATGTTTGTGAAATACGGAAAAGAATACACCGACATACTTAGACACCTGGCGGATCTTGACCTTGCAGAAGAAATGGATCTGCAGGCAGCGGACTGGCATAATAGCAAGGCAGGATCGACGGCTGTGGATAGGCAAGCCGGAAAGACAGGATCGCCCGCTGCGGATGAACTGAAAAGGGCAGCATCATCGGATGAGCGGCTGAGTGAAGAAGAGCTTGCGAAAATGTACAAGATGGCAGAGGATGCAGACAAAAAGGTCCGCGATATGGAGCTGTCGATACTCACGGCCGGCTGGGACGGCGGCTGGTTCAGGCGCGCGTACGACGCGGCTTCGGAGCCTGTCGGAAGCAAGGTCAATGACGAAGGTAAGATCTACATTGAGCCACAGGGAATGTGCGTCATGGCAGGGCTAGGACTGGATAACGGATACGCTGAGAAAGCGATGGAAAGCGTGCGTGAACATCTCGAGTGCGAACACGGCGTAGTGATCCTCGACCCGCCGTACACAAAGTACCATCCGGAGCTAGGCGAGATCACATCCTACCCGCCAGGGTACAAAGAGAACGCCGGTGTTTTCTGCCACAACAACCCATGGATCATCATCGCTGAGACGATGCTTGGCCACGGGGACAGGGCGTACAGCCTTCTCAAGAAGATCAACCCGGTCTATCTTGAGAACAAGAGCGAGATCCACAAGACCGAGCCATACGTTTACTGTCAGATGGTGTCCGGAAAAGCAGCCGCAGTCGGTGGCGAGGGGAAGAACAGCTGGCTCACCGGCTCAGCATCCTGGGGATTCGCCGCCGTGTCACAGCACATTCTTGGCGTTATGCCGACACTCGACGGACTTAAGATCGACCCGTGCGTTCCGTCTGATTGGAAAGGATTCACAGTCACAAGAAAGTACCGCGGCGCGACGTATAATATAAAGGTAACAAACGATGCAGGCGTACAGCACGGCGTGACCTCGATCAAAGT
>CAZBFD010000230.1:0-2485 GCA_964491055.1 uncultured Eubacterium sp. | reverse complement strand
TGATACTTTTAAGCTTCCGGATCTCTCAGACTACAAGAAGAATGATTGATGATCTAATCAAAATCTCGTCTGCAGCTACAAATCAGGAGGACATAACATGAACAAGAAACTGGTAATTACAGCACTGGTGATCAGCATCATCACACTGATAATTTCCATTGCAGCACTTGTAACGGCAATGAACAAGCCGGCTCATTCTCAGGAAGCAGCCCCAGCCCAGGAAGCGGTCACTGAACAGGAAGAAGAAGAGAGCGCCGATGTGCAGTATGTGCTCTATCTGGGCACGAATGACAAGGATTCGAATAAGCCGGTCTTCCCGCCTGAGGAAGCAAAAGAGAAAGCTGAGGAGATCCTCCTCGATCATTTCGGCGGGTTCACCATACAGGAGGCGCACGGCGGCTGGAAAGACGGCGATAAAACATATTCAGAGTACACGATCGTGATTTATCTCAGCGATACAAACTTAGATGAAGTCCATTCCGCAGCAAAAGAAATGGTGGAGACATTCCACCAGAGCTCAGTGCTCATCCAGTCTAACGAGACGAAGACGGAATTCTTCAGCGGGGGCGCGGAATAAGACGTGCATAATGTCGGTAGAATCGTATCCCGGCGGTGATTACGGGAATATCCGTATAGTGGCGGGGAACCAGGCTTCTTACGAGAAGAAGCTGAAGATGCTAGATATCCACGTTAATATTCAGCCCGAGTATGCCATTGTAATGATGGACATAAATCATCTCAAGAAAATGAACGACGAGTACGGGCATGAACATGGCAGCGATTATGACGAAAGGGATCAGCTCATCAAAGAACTGCGGCGGCAGTTCAAGGAAACCGCATTGATTATTCAGAATATTCAGAATATAATATATTTATAAAAGCTATTTGACCAGTAAAAATCAGGAGGTTTTTTATGGCAGTAAACAGATTTGTTCTTAACGGTGTCTCATATCATGGACACGGTGCAATTAATGAGATCCCGGGAATCATTCAGTCCAAGGGATTCAAAAAGGCTTTTGTGACTTCCACACCTGACTTGCTTGAGTTTGGCGTAACTCAGAAGGTAACGGATCTTCTCGAGAAGAATGGGATCGATTATGAGATATATTCTCATATCAAACCGAATCCTACGATCCAGAACGTGCAGGAAGGTGTAGACGCATACAAGGCCTCAGGTGCGGACTTTATGATCACTATCGGCGGCGGTTCGTCAATGGATACCGGTAAGGGCATCGGTATCATCGTGAATAACCCTGAGTATTATGATGTCCGCTCGCTCGAAGGTGTGGCTCCGACCAAAAACCGCACTGTATTTACGATCGCGGTACCTACTACTGGAGGAACAGGTGCTGAATCGACCATTAACTACGTTATCACTGATGTGGAGAAGAAGAGAAAGTTTGTATGCGTAGACCCTAACGACATCCCTGATGTGGCGGTAGTTGACCCTGACATGATGTCAACAATGCCGAAGGGACTCACAGCGTCAACTGGAATGGATGCTTTGACACATGCTATCGAGGGATATACGACCAAGGCTGCATGGACTCTTTCGGACTGCCTTGATCTGGAAGCTATCAAGCTCATCGCAAAGAACCTTCGCGCTGCAGTCGCAAATGACCCTGAGGGCCGCGAGGGTATGGCGCTTGCACAGTATGTCACAGCTATGGCGTACTCTAACGTAGGCTTAGGGATCGCCCACTCTATGGCACATACTCTCGGAGCACTCTATGATACCCCGCACGGAGTCGCCTGTGCAATGATGCTTCCGATCGTTATGGAATACAACAAAGAATACACGGGTGAGAAGTTCAAGGACATAGCAGAAGCTTTCGGTATAGACACGACCGGAATGGATCAGGAGACATACCGTCAGGCTGCGATCGACGCGGTACAGCAGCTTTCAGTAGACGTAGGCATCCCGACAAAGCTCGAGAAGCTGAAGGAGGAGGATCTTCCGTTTCTCTGCGAGTCAGCCGCAGCTGATGCATGTGCTCCTGGAAATCCAAGAGAAGCAACGCTGGAAGACTTCGAGATGATGTTCAGAAAACTGATGTAATGAACAGGGAAACGCTATATAAAAATGAATTTTTTGACTGATTGCCTGATTAGTATATTTAAAGATCCGTATTACAAGCCGTGCTCATTATGGGCACGGTTTTTGTAAATAATTGCGTAAAATATAGTTTATTCAGAGTCCTCAGATTTTGCGGCTGATAACAACGTATGGTATAATATTATTAATTGATCCTATAGAAGATACCTTGTGTATCACTTAAGAGATGTAGTTTTGTCGAGAGGGAGGTTTAACATGAAAAAGCTTAGCCTGTTACTTGTTTTTGTGATGCTGATTGGTGTTATTGCTCTTACTGCATGCGGAGGCTCAGACAAGCAGGAGTCTGAAGCACCAAAGGAAGAACCGGCCGCGGAAGAACCAGCGGCAGAAGAACCGGAAACAGAAGAAACAACGGAACAGCCTGAAATA
>CAZBFD010000229.1:0-2520 GCA_964491055.1 uncultured Eubacterium sp. | reverse complement strand
CGAGAAAAGGCCCTCGCCTTGTCGCCAAGGTTTAGGCCTTTGTCTACAGTCTGAATGGCCCTCTCTTGAACAGAGAGGGCCATTATAAATATTTCTATTTATCATTGCCTGAAGCTTCAACATTCGTATCAACAGTCTTCCCATATACGAAATAACGATCGTAGAAATACTCTGTCACCAGGTTGACTGCCATATTAAGGAGCGTAACAAAAAGCTCGTTCCACCCGAGCGTTTCAGCAAGATAATTACCTATGATCGTCGAAAGCGGAGTGAAAACAACATAAAACAGCGCTACCTTCATCATTGCCACTGGCACATTCCCTGCAGAACGGAAAGTAAAGTGCCTGTTCAGCGTGAAGTTCCAGAGGACGGACAATGTCAGAGCTATAAGATACTTTGGCCAGTATGGCCATTGTGTGACCGCATTAAGCAGTGCAAAAGAGCCGAGCTCTATTATGCCCGCTGAAACCGAAAACATTGCAAATTTAATGCGTCTGGTAAATTCTTTTTTGTTTTCCACTTGCTGTGTCCTCTTTCGTGTAATCGTTAAATGTCCTTATCAAGATCAGGAGTTAAGCGCTTTGAAGCTGGCTGCATTTGACTTATAGAGCTTTTTGAATACTTTGTAGTTGCGCTCATAAACATCTTTATTCTCTGGGTCAGGGACATAGGTATGAGCAGCCTTTACAAGCTGGTCTGAAAGCTCCAGCGCATCTACCCCTTTGATACCCGCCGCAGTCACCAGCGCAGTTCCGATCGCACCGACCTCCTGAGGATCGTTGATCGTCTCTACCTTCCGGCCGGTAATGTCCGCTAATATCTGGCAGGTAGCAGATGACAGAGCACCTCCGCCGACGAACCTTACCGGATCGGAGGCTTTTACCTTTCGATCTCCACATTCCAGCAGCCAGCGCAGGTGATAACAGATACCCTCAATAACAGCACGTATCATATCTCTCTTATCGTTATCGATCCTGATGTTAAAGAACATCCCGCCAGCTTTTGAATCCTCAAAAGGACAACGGTTACCGAGAAGCCACGGAGTAAAGATCACGCCATTTGCCCCCGCAGGAACTTTGCTGACCTCTTCCGAAAGGTAATCATAGATGTTCAGATTTTTGTTCTCAATATCTGTGATCTTTCTCTGATCTGAATATAGGCCCAGCTCATCAAGTGCAAGATGGTCTATTGCCCATTCAAAGCACTTTCCACCGGTCTCAAGCGGAGCAAAATAGCTGTAGTACCCGTGTTTTGCAGTCATAATAGCTGCTATCATATTGTTTATATCAACGGCCTGATGATCCATAGTCGTTGCTGTCCAGCCTGACGTTCCGACATATATGTATGTATCTCCCGGGCGTGTGCAACCTGCCCCTATATTGGTAAATGTCGTATCACCGCCAGTAAAGACCTGTATCCCTTCTGGAAGGCCCAGATCTTCCGCAGCCTTTTTTGTTAATCTTCCTACACTGTCAGTACAGTCAATGATATCCGGAAGATGTTTCGGGTCGATGCCATACATTTTAACAAGTCCACTGTTCCAGCCTTCCTTTCCCTTACGTGTATCGTAAAGATATGTTGCAAATGCGGAATCAGCAGTCCTCACTATTCTTCCTGTGCAGCGTGCAGCAAGATAATCACCGGCATCCAGCCATTTATAAGCTTTCGCAAAAACATCAGGCTCATTTTTTTCGACCCACTTGTATTTCCATACAGTATCCTTTGCACTGGTTGAAGTAATACGGTTTACACTAAGATTATGTAATGTTTTGAACAGATTGCAGCCGGAAACCTTTATAAGGCCTTTGCCCATGCATTCTTTAAACTCTTTTACCCCCTTATGATCCAGAAATACCATTGGGCGTCTTAATGCCGTTCCATCTTTGTCTACGAAAATTGAGCTCTGCATCTGTGAACAGAAAGCCAGACCTTCGATCTGTTCAGGCTTGATGCCTGAACTTGAGAACAGATCATGTGTGGTCGAGCATATAGCCGACCACCATTCTTCATTATCCTGCTCCGCTCCACCATCATCAGTAGTATAAAGAGCGTATGATTTTGTAGAGTAACATATAAGATTTATTTCCGAATCGATCTCAAACAGGCAGGTCTTTACATTGCCGGTTCCGAAGTCATAAACGATGATATACATAGACTTTTCCTCCTCTTGTTACCATACTATTGTGCCTGTTTCTCGCGAGACATCAAAGTTATCACTTCTACATGACACGAGGAAATGAAACTGCTAATTCATACCTGCGCCAGTAAGCGCGAACTTGTCCACTGACCACTGCCTGTTCGCAAAATCCGATCCAGGAACATACCAACGTTTTGCCTGTTCGTCAGGAACATGTCAACTGGTTTTTGCCGCCTGCCCGTTATCGGGAACATGTCGACAAACTGGGGTTTGACGAGGTCAATATCATCTCGGCAAACTGGGGTTTAGCGAAGTAATCTGTCCCTGCAAACTGGGGTTTAGCGAGGTCAATGTCAACTAGACAAACTGGGGTTTGGCGAAGC
>CAZBFD010000228.1:0-2536 GCA_964491055.1 uncultured Eubacterium sp. | reverse complement strand
GACCTTCACTTTAAATACCGCTTATTAGATGTTCTACCTCTTCATAAATCATTATACAGCAACACTTAGTTCTAAGACTATTTCTACCGCATAATTCTTTTTCTCTTTTTTATTGGTTATCACTAATAAAAAAAGTAATTCGATAAAACTTTAAGAATTACCTGAAGAATTAATTGGTTATTGTTAGAAAAAGAGGAGAAAAGAAATGAACAAAAACACAAAGAAATTTGTCGTAACGCTCCTGTCAGTACTGATGGTTCTTTCCTTCATGCCGACAATGGCGTTCGCGGCAACCGGTGATGTAACACAGGATGTTACTGTTACACCTTACAACCATTCCTACAGTACTACACCAGATGCTAAATTAAGCAAAGCAGCTACATGCAGTGAGTTTGGAATGAATGTGTTCACTTGCAATGTAAACACTAAGATTGAGGACTCAGAAGGCACAAAGGTACCTCTGAAGTGTAACGCACAGAAGAGAAATCTTACTCAGGGCACACACAAGACTATCAAAGATAGAATCACAGTTGCACAGGCACTGCAGATATTGATCGATAAGGGCGAGATCGAGACTCTGGACGATCTTAACGCATTTCTTACTGCAACAGCTGGCAAGTGCTATGCATTTGTTGACAAGTGCACAGTATGTGATGATTATGACATTGATCTTGCAACTATTGGCTCTGAAGACTGGCAGGGTCACGTAGCTCCTGCAAAGCCGGCTTGCGCAGAATCATTCACATGCGAAACATGCGGACTTCCTGTTACAAGAACAATCGCACGTACTGCTCACAATTGGGAGCATAACTACTCCAATAGTAATCCTAACATTGGCCAAGTTAGATGGTGGGGATGGGAGTACATTGGAATTAATTGTGCAAATGGAACAGACAATGGTGTAGCGTTATACAAAAATGTCTGCAGGGACTGCGGTAAAGAAGTAGTATTACCATTTGTACTAGGAACTCCTGTACACACAGGAAAGTTAGATGATCCTAAGTACACAGCAGCTCAGTGGGCAGCTTTGGATTCTGCAACAAAAACTAAGGTTCAGCCTTATCTGATTCAGTACAATGGTGATTGGTATGAGCCAAACGACTTCGATGATGATGTTAAAGGCCCGGATTGCACTCATGACAGTGATGCAGGCTATGGACTTCTCGTTTGCCCGGATTGCGGATTACAGCTACCTTCAACAGGTACATGTAAAGTAGCTAAGACTGGCCACATTCCAACAAAAGTTACTACACCGGCATCATGCACAACTGATGGATGGGATATAACATACTGCGGAGTATGCGGCACACTTATCAGCGAGAAGAAGAACTCTGATAAGGCGACAGGCCACAGCTACAAGGTAACAAAAGTAGCAGAGCCTACGATCTATGATGATGGTATCACACTGATCGAATGCGAAAAGTGCGGCATGTTCACAACTAACCGCTTAAGTGATGTACATGATGAGCGTGCATGGGCAGCTGATCGTGGTTATAATGATCCTCGTACAGTACGCAATTCAAAGTCAGACAACAGTGGTGACTGGTATTTCATCGGATTTAGCGGTGAATTCTATGATACAACAGACGCTTCCAAACCAAGGATCACTGAAAATGCTATCAAGCTTGATCCATGGCAGCAGCTCACACCACACTTCACTGCATATGCAACAATGGCTGAAGCATCATGCACACTTCCTGAGATCCAGGCTATGAAGGACACCGTAAGCGGAGACTTCTATGTACATGCTCCAAAGACGATCGGCAAGCCGCTCGGACATGATAAGGAGACATTCGAAGTTAAAGCTACATGCGGAGACTATGGTTACAAGTATGACACATGCAAACGCTGCAAGTGCATCCTTAAGGGTGGTAAGACTACAGAATACACAACTGAAGATCTGGCTCTTTGGGGAGCAATAAGCCTTGGTGTAGCATATGACCTTCAGGATCCTATAGTATTACTCGGAACACCTTGCCAGTTCGCATGGGGTGACCTTGATGAGAACACAGAGGCTATGATCTGCACAAAGTGCGGTGCTGTGAAGGAAGGAACCCAGACTCCTAAGACTGAGGAGAAGAAGGCTAGGGAAGCAGCTGAAGCAGCTAAGCCGGTTATCGAGGAGGCAGCTAACATCACTAATGATACAGCTACTTACAAAGCGAGCAGCATTGAAGCTATCAAGGCTGCAAAGGCTAACCTTGACACAGCTATCTACGCTGGATCAGCTGAACAGATCAAGAAGGCAACAGCAGAGCTCCAGGCAGCAATCGCTGCGGCAGAGAAGAAGGTTGCCAACACAATGAAGGCTAAAGGCAAGACTGTCAAGGCTAATTCTAAGAAGAAGACCACATTCTCAAAGGCTAAGGCATTCAAGATCAGTGGAGCAAAGGGAACAGTTACCTTCAAGAAGAAGTCCGGAAACAAGAAGGTAACAGTCAGCAAGGCTGGTAAAGTTACAGTTAAGAAGGGCCTCAAGAAGGGTAAGACATACAAGATCAAGGTAACAGTAAAGGCAGCTGGAAACGGCGACTAC
>CAZBFD010000227.1:0-2553 GCA_964491055.1 uncultured Eubacterium sp. | reverse complement strand
CCATAAGAACCGATAGCTGTTCTCTTGGCGCCAACTATTACTACTTCTTTCATTTCTGTTTCCCTCCTTGGTTAACAAAGCCATTTTGCTGGCTGGTTGATCAATTTGATAGATAATAATGGAATCAAGAAATTTGTTAATTTCTTGTCGAGTTTATTCTACTATGAGCAATTTTGAAAATCAATAGAAAACAGACAAAACATGTTGAAATTCCGCGTAGAGCAAAACCATGGCACATATGCACCATGGTTTTACGTTCTATATGTAGTTGTTTGCAGACTTTTATTCCGGCATCCGGTCGTGCGGCGCACCGGAGTTTTTGCTGCAGCTAAGCTCGATGCCCCACGATTCGACTTTGCTGATCATATCGTATGCGGTGTAATCAAACTGGAGCGGTGTGATAGACACGTAGTTATCCCAGGTCGCAGTGACGTCATATTTCTTCTCGATATCGTGAAGGTCAAGCGGCACGCCATCCAGCATGAAGCTGTCTCCTTCTTCGGACTCGACCGGAATGAACTTGTCTATGTAGAACCTGTTCCCAAGAGCTGTGTAGCGGATGCCGCGGACTTCTTCCGGCGGGATGTCCGGCACGTTTATGTTAAGGATCGTGTCAGGTGCGAGCTCTGTCATCACTTTATCGATCACTTTGACTGCGACTTCACACGCCGTCTCGAAGTGCGTCGCGCTGTGGCTGTCCACAGATACCGCAACTGCCCTTACATTGCTCAGAGCTGCCTCCATCGCGGCTCCGATAGTTCCCGAATACAGCGTATCCTTGCCGAAATTGCTTCCGATGTTGATACCACTGTAGACTATATCCATCTCGATCCCGCGTTCCTTATAAAACTGCAGGCCGACCTTGGTGCAGTCTGTCGGGGTCCCCGTGACTGCGTACGCATACTCCGCACCGGGGTAATCAAATTTATACACCCTTATCGAGTCAAAAAGCGTGACCGACTGGCTCGCGCCGCTGTGCTGCCCGTCCGGCGCGCAGACATAGACATTGGCAAGCGGCCTCAGCGCGTCGACAAGCTCACGGAGCCCGCGCGACGTGATCCCGTCGTCGTTCACGACCATGATGTTCAGTTTTCTTTTGTCGTCTGCCATGTTATTCCTCGCTTACAAGTGCATCGAGTACCTTGCCGATCGTGTCGTGGATCACCAGGTCGGCTGCATCATCATAAGGGGTCGCGGACCTGTTTATGAGCACGAGGTGCTTTCCCCTGAAGTAGGATATGAGGCCTGCTGCGGGGTAGACGTTTAAGGATGTACCACCGACGATCATGACGTCCGCTGCCTGGATAGCGTCGATCGCTTTGATCATCACGTCGTTATCGAGCATCTCTTCGTAAAGCACGACGTCCGGCTTGATGCGTCCGCCGCATATCCTGCAGTGCGGCACGAGGTTCTCGCAGTTCTGCTCATCCATGATATAATCCAGGTCGTAGTGCTCGCCGCATTTCTCGCATGTGTTCCTAAGTGTGCTTCCGTGAAGCTCAAGCACATTTATGCTCCCCGCCTTCTGATGGAGGCCGTCTATATTCTGAGTGATCACCGCGGTCAGCTTGCCGCGGCGCTCCAGCTCCGCAAGCGCCAGATGGGCTTTGTTCGGCTTGATATCTGCGTGCGGTATAAGGTTCTCCTTGTAATACTTGAAGAATGTCTCGTTATGATTCATGTAAAAAGTATGCGACAGGATCGTCTCCGGCGGATAACCGTAGTTCTGCTGGGCGTTATAAAGCCCGTCCTTGGACCGGAAATCAGGGATCCCGCTTTCCGTTGATACGCCTGCGCCTCCAAAGAAGACGACCTTCCTGGCGTTATTGATCACTTTTTTCAGTTCATCTATATTTTCAGGTACTTCGTTCATTTTACATGCCTCCATGACACATTTATTGCTTTTATTTTATCATCAGCCGGAGTCATGTGCAATGATCCAAAAGCACCGTCCTGACCAAACAAAAAGTGCCGCCTTCACGGACAGCACTTGTTGTTTTTCTCTATAGCAGGCGCCTGCTTAAGGAGCTGCGCTCCGCCTTGAATTTCAACTGATCATCAATTGCGTGACATCAGCTGCGGAGCTGCTTTTTTAAGCGCTGCTGATACTATTGACGCAATCAGGACGCCGGCTGCGGCCTGAGCGATGTTCCCCGGAAGCGCGGCAAGAGGCGCCGCGATATTACCGTATATGATGCGCTGTGCGATGAAATAGCCTGCTATCATGATCAGGCTGCTCAGCGCCATTGCGATGACTGTTCCGATACTGATCAGTGAAGCATCATCCTTTGCCTTTGTGCTGTCAGCTATATCCGTCTCCTTCCGTCTGCTGTACATAAGGATAAGAAGAGTCCCGAAGGCAAATGCCATCAGGCCTTTGATCGCGAATGTCCACGGCACCCAGTGAGCATAGCCGCCGAGGAGGTCGGCAAGCGCGGAACCTGTAGCTCCGGCGATCGTACCGTTTCTCCGGCCGAGGATCATCACTGAAAGAAATATCATAGCGTCGCCGAGATGCACATAGCCGTTCGTCGCCGGCACCGGGATCCGGAA
>CAZBFD010000226.1:0-2574 GCA_964491055.1 uncultured Eubacterium sp. | reverse complement strand
GGTCATACGGACCGGCGTTGCTCATGTCGATGTTCTTAGCAGCTTCTACGAAGAGAGCGATGTGGTTCTGTCCGCCGAGGAAGTCTGACTTGAAGTCGGACTCAGCGATCTCCTGCATTGCTGCCTGGTTGTTCGTGTAGTCCTGAGTGTCAAGTGTGATCTGCTTCATGATGTCCTTGTCGCATGTGAGCTTGAGCATCACGTCTTTGATGGTCTCGTTGTTGTCATTTCCTGTAGCTGCGCAGATCCATGTGCCGCCCCAGTAATATGATTCAGGTCCATAGCATACAGCATAGTCGCCGTAGATTCCGTTTCCGACTTCTTCTTTTCCGCCCTGATCTACAGGTGTCTCAAGTGAGTTGCCGAGCAGTGTGAAGTTGATGCCCCATGTTGAATAGAAGAATCCGAATACCTTTCCCTTAGGACCCTGGTCAGCTGCCCAGTTCTCGTCCCAGAGTGAAGTCTTGTTATTGTATCCCTTGTCTGTGTAATCCTTGGTCTGGTCGATCCACTTGACGATGTTCGCGTCAACGTTTACTACTGAGTCATCAGCTACCCATGGAGCAGATACGTTGTTGGAGAATGTACGATATGCATCGTCATATCCTGACAGCATCTTGTATCCCTTGTCATGAGCCTTTGCTGCTACTTCGTCGAACTTATCCCAGTCAGCCAGAGCTTCCTGAACTTTATCAGGATCGTCTGTTCCGAGAACGTCCTTTGCGATCGAGCGCCTGTAAGCGAACAGTCCCGGTGTAGCCTGCCATGTTGTACCCTTCTGAGCACCGTTGGAATCAGTTACGATATCCTTTGTGTACTGATACTGCTCTGACATGTCGTCATCTGTAAGACCGATCTCCTTGACGTCTACTGTGTAGTCGGAGTCTACATACTTAAGAGCGTAGTCAGCCTCGACCAGGAAGATATCGATCTTGTCGTCTGCAGCTGCGTCAGCCTGCTTGAGCAGAGCTTCGTCCAGCTTATCCTGGTAGTTGTTGCCCTCGTTCGGGTTGATCGTCCATTTAACAACTGTTCCGTCGTTCAGTGTTGTAGTTGACTTGTCTTCAGCGACTTCCTTTACTTCCGGATAGTAGTCGTTGAACCTGCTCTGGAATTCGTCGTTCCAGCACCAGATGTTCAGTACCTTGCCTTCTTCAGCTGCTTCTTCAGCTGCAGGCTCTTCTGTTGCTGCTTCATCGCTGCTGCTGCTTCCGCATGCTGCCATTGAGAATACCATAGCAAACGCAAGTAACAGAGCCAGGATGGCTTTCACATTCTTTTTCATCTTAGAACCTCCTCTTTAAACCAAACCGTGCACACCGTGCGCACGAGATTTTGATGTTTCCCCGGACTGCCGGCCTCTTCCGGTCAGCCGGGATACCTGCATGGACGATCGACCCCTCGTCTGGGCCTCGTCCACATCCCGGACTTCCGGCCCTCACTCGGACCAGTGATCCTTGACACTATATCCGCTAAGCAGGTCGCCTGAGATCTTGACCCGCTCGTATGAACATTTTTCACCCTTCTCGATAGACTCGACCAGGATATGGACCGCTTCCCGCCCGATCTCATCAGTATTCTGACGCCATGTAGTCAGCTGCGGCTGCACGACTTCAGAAAGGCTGATGCCGTCATATCCGGTGACGCTCACATCTTCAGGGACCCGGAGACCTTCATTTCTGATCTCGTTATACCCTCCGATGCTCGAGTAGTCATCAGGATACATGATGGCTGTCGGCGGTTCTGTCATCGCGAGAAGCTCTGCAGTGGCTCCCTTCGATGATTCGGGGTCATGGTACCTTCCCTGGATGATGTACTCATCCCTCGGGGTCAGGCCATGATCTTGGAATGCGCGGCGGTAGCCGCTGAGTCTAAGCTCGGTGACCGGTGAGAGCTCACCATAGATGTAAGCGATCCTTGAGTGTCCGCGCTCGATCAGATTCGATGTGAGGGCATACGCTCCCTCTTCATTATCTGACAAAACCGCGCTCGTCTCGTCGAAGGAATAGTCTATAGTGACAACAGGGATCCCGCTGTTCACAAGTTCCTTCACGGCTTCTGCCTCAAAGTTCACACAGGCGATCACCACTCCGTCGCAGCGGCGGTATCTGCAGTGCTCCAGGAACGATACCGACTTACCATTTATATACTGGCTGATAAAAGTGATATCATATCCCAGCGACTCCGCTTCTTCCTTCACGCTGTTCAGGATCTGTGAAAAATATTCGTGCGTCAGGCCGCAGTGCGCATCGTCCACGAACAGGACCCCTATGTCATGAGATCTGTTCGTCTTAAGAAGCCTTGCTGCCGCGTCAGGCTTGTAGTCCAGGTCTTCCGCGGTCTGCCTGATCAGCTCCGCCGTCTTCGGGCTGATATCGGTGTAGCCGTTCAGCGCCTTGGAAACGGTAGCAGGTGAGACACCACAGACATTAGAGATTTCTTTAATTGTAGTCATGATTTTCTGTCCTCCGTGGTGCCTTCCTTTTAGAACGGCTGCGCGCTGCAGATCGTTGTTTGCTTCGATCAGCTTCGTCTTGCATGCGATCACATCGATCAGCTTCGTCTTGCATGCGA
>CAZBFD010000225.1:0-2612 GCA_964491055.1 uncultured Eubacterium sp. | reverse complement strand
ACTCAGCAAAAAACCGCCATGCCGGGATTCGGCATGGCGGATGATAAACATATATCTGATATGTTGTTATGTTTCCTACTCTACTTTTCCGAGCACATCGAGGCTTGACTGCTTTCCTGCATAGAGGCCCATCGGCTCGCAGTGGATAGCTGCCGCGGAAACGATGTGTGTTCCGTTCTCTGCGTTGAAGTCGTCCATGTATGGAACGTGCTGGAAGTAGTTCGCGTCGAGCTCGCCGCTCTCAACTACGTTGTTAGGCTGTACGTAGTCTGTGAACTCCTTGATGTCGAGCTTGATGTCCTTCTCAGCGAGGATCTCCTGTGCAACTTTCAGGATCTCAGCATGCGGTGCCGGTGAGCATGCTACTGAGACTGTCTCGCCCTTGAGGCTGTCATAGTCAAGGCTTGCGTCAAATCCGTCTGTAGGATTGTCTACTGTACTGACTACAGATCCCTGGTATTTCTCCTCGATGAAGTCCTTTACCTGCTGGCTCTCAAGAGCTGCGACCAGGGCTTTGATCTTAGGCTCGTTCTCATTTCCTTCCTTCACTGAGAGGATGTTCGCATACTTGGATGCGCTGCCCTCAATGATGAGCGAGTCGTTCACAGGGTTGAGCCCGGCGTCGATCGCATAGTTCGAGTTGATGATCGCGAAGTCAACGTCCTGCAGCGTGTTCGGGAGCTGCGCGGCCTCGACTTCCTTGAACTCGATATTATCCGGAGCTTCCACGTCCCTTGCTGTCGCGGTGATGTCGACTCCATCCTTCAGCTTGATATATCCATTATCCTGAAGCAGCATCAAAGCCCTTGCTTCATTTGTCGTATCATTAGGGATCCCGATCGTGATCGTCTCAGCACTCTCAGATCCGCCGTCACTGCTGCTTCCGCTTCCGCCGCACGCAGTCATAACGAGCGCACTGGAAATCACAAGAAGACCAATCATCAAAACCGTCAATAACTTTTTATTCATCTTTTCATTCCTCCTTACATCTTTGAATGCTCTTACAATATACCATCAAAACCCCTATACGGTCAAGTGTTTCCAACGTTTTACGGCTTTGGAAAAACATATTGCCAGTTATATAAAATGCTTATATATAATCACATCTGCATAAAATATTGCAAGACCTCCGAAAAGGGACAGTCCCTTTTCGGAGCTTCTATTCCTTGAATGCGTTCACCGCCTCATAGATATTCTTTACGCCGGAGATTTTGATGCCGAGGTCGTTCTTCGAGATCTTCGCGGCGTTCCGTGCCGGCATGATGATCTCTGTATAGCCGAGCTTTGCCGCTTCGGCCGCGATCCTGTCTGCGTTCTGGCATGACCTGAGGTCGCCGGTCAGCCCGACTTCTCCGACTGCGATGACACGCCTGCCCGGCGTGATCCCGCGCATCGTCGAATATATCGCGAGCGCGACGCCGAGGTCGACCGACGTGCTGTCCGGCCGGAGTCCTCCGACTACATTTACATATACGTCCTGGTCGCCCATGAACATCCCGAGCTTTTTCTCAAGGACCGCGAGGATCATCGCAAGCCTCTGGCTGTCGATACCGACCGCTGTCCTTCTTGCGAATCCGACTCCCGAGCTTGACGTCAGCGCCTGCACCTCGAGCAGCACCGGCCTGCTCCCTTCGTAGACCGCGGTTATCACAGAGCCCTCGGCCTGCTCGTCAGTGTTTTCAAGGAAGCTCGCCGACAGGTCGGTTATCTCCATGAGCCCGTCCTCGCTCATCTGGAACGCCCCGATCTCGCTCGTCGTGCCGAACCTGTTCTTGAAAGCCCTGAGGATCCTGATGTCGTGGTCGCGCTCGCCCGTGAAGTTGAGCACGCAGTCCACCAGGTGCTCGACGATTTTCGGACCCGCGAGGTCGCCGCTCTTCGTCACGTGCGCGACGATGAAGACCGGGATGTTCCGCGTCTTCCCGTATTTCATGAGGATGTTCCCGCATGCTCTCACCTGCGACACGCTCCCCGGCGCCGAATCAAGCTCGGCCGTGTACATCGTCTGGATGGAGTCCACGATCAAAAACTTCGGCTTCATCTCGTCTACCGCGGTCTCGATGTTCTCCATGTTCGTCTCGGACATCACGTATAGATTATCAGTTAAGTCCGGGCAGACTCTGTCCGCACGCATCTTGATCTGCTCTTCCGACTCCTCACCCGACACATAGAGCACGTTGCTACCCGCGGCAGCGATGTGAGCAGCGGCCTGGACGATCAAAGTCGATTTGCCTATGCCCGGCTCGCCGGATATGAGCACGAGAGAGCCCTTAACAAGACCTCCTCCGAGCACCCTGTCGAGCTCGCCGATTCCTGTGCTTATCCTTTCATAGTCAGCTGATCCGACCTTTTTCAGGACAGACGGCTTCACCGTCCTTCCCATGCCGGCGCCGGCGCCCGCTGCGCCGCCAAGGCCCCTTGCGTTCCTCGACCTCGGGTCATTCTCAGGCTCAAGGTCGACCTTCTCCTCAACAAAAGACCCCCAGGCACCGCAGATACACTGCCCCATCCATTTAGGGCTCTCATACCCGCATTCCTGACAGACATAAACCGTTTTAGTCTTCTTCGCCATATTGTTCTCCCGTAAATATGAAGTAACCTCGTTGCCAAAT
>CAZBFD010000224.1:0-2613 GCA_964491055.1 uncultured Eubacterium sp. | reverse complement strand
ACGTATCCGTACGTACAGAGAACGACAAGGAGATCGAGTTCAAGGAGCTCATGGACTATGACGCGCCTAAGGGAATCGACAGCATCATGAGGCACAGCGCGGTATATTCGTCTGATGACGCCGATGACGCTGACATCATCAATACGAATTACGTCAGAAGAAACGAGACTGAAGAAGTGCCGGACGATGATTTTGATGAAGAGGCCGATGAGTTCGACGAGGATGAAGCCGATGCCATGGCCGCTGACGCAGCCGCCGCCCAGGCAACAGAATCAGAAGATTTCATGATGGAAGACACTGAACCCGAAGCTGAAGAATAGGAAAGGGGAGTAGACCTGTGCCTGCTAACGAAAACGAAAAGAAAAATCAGTATATAGAGTCCAACACTTTTGAATCACTTCAGATCAAGCTGGCTTCCACTGACAAGATCGTACACGAATGGTCACACGGCGAAGTCACAAAGCCTGAAACGATCAACTACAGGACTCTGAAGCCTGAGACAGACGGACTGTTCTGCGAGAAGATCTTCGGACCTGTCAAGGACTGGGAATGCCACTGCGGAAAGTACAAGAAGATCAGATATAAGGGAATCGTCTGCGACCGCTGCGGAGTAGAAGTCACCAAGGCGAAAGTAAGAAGAGAGCGTATGGGCCACATCATGCTCGCGAGCCCGGTATCACATATCTGGTACTTCAAGGGGACTCCGTCCAGGATCGGCCTCGTGCTTGATGTTACGCCGAGAGCACTGGAGCAGGTGCTCTACTTTGCCGCGTACATCGTGCTCGATCCGGGCGATCCGGAGAAGACAGGGCTTGTTGAGAAGCAGATCCTGACAGAGCAGGAGTACCGCGATCTTAAAGAGCAGCTTGGAAACCAGTTCAGGGCCCAGATGGGCGGTGAAGCTGTAAGAGAGCTCCTTACAAGGATCGACCTGGAGAAGCTTTCATCAAGCTTAAGAGACCAGCTCAAGACGGCATCAGCCCAGAAGAAGCTCAGGATCGTGAAGAGGCTGGAAGTAATAGAAGCTCTCAGGATCTCAGGGAACCGTCCTGAATGGATGGTGCTCGAGGCAGTTCCTGTAATTCCTCCAGACCTTCGTCCTATGGTACAGCTCGACGGCGGAAGGTTCGCTACTTCTGACCTGAACGACCTGTACAGAAGAGTAATAAACAGAAACAACAGACTGAAGAGGCTGCTTGAGCTCGGAGCACCTGACATCATCGTCAGAAACGAGAAGAGGATGCTCCAGGAAGCAGTCGACTCACTCATCGATAACGGAAGAAGAGGCCGTGCCGTCGCGGGACCTGGCGGAAGAGCTCTCAAGTCACTGTCAGACATGCTGAAGGGTAAGCAGGGAAGATTCAGACAGAACCTTCTCGGTAAGCGTGTAGACTACTCCGGACGTTCCGTAATCGTAGTAGGACCTGAGCTCAAGTTCTACCAGTGCGGACTTCCTAAGGTAATGGCTCTCGAGCTGTTCAAGCCTTTCATCATGAAAGAGATGAAGTCGAGAGGCTATGCCCAGAACATCAAAGACGCGAAGCGTAAGGTAGAGCAGCAGGATCCTCAGGTATGGGATGTGCTCGAGGAGATCATCCAGGAGCACCCTGTAATGCTGAACCGCGCGCCGACGCTGCACAGACTTGGTATCCAGGCATTCGAGCCGGTGCTTGTTGAAGGAAAAGCTATCAAGCTCCATCCTCTTGCCTGCACAGCGTTCAACGCGGACTTCGACGGAGACCAGATGGCTGTCCATGTACCTCTTTCAACAGAGGCGCAGGCTGAGGCGAGATTCCTAATGCTCTCAGTAAACAACATCCTGGCTCCTAAGGACGGGTCACCTATCACGACCCCGACACAGGACATGATCCTCGGTGCGTACTATCTTACATATCCGGGGACATGCTACAATCCTGACGCGAACATCAAATACCGTCCTGACGAGTTCAACGACAAAGCCCAGGCTGAGAAGAACAGGAAAGACGGATATGTACGTATCCCTGAAAAGGGCGACGGCAAGATGTTCACAGATATGAACGAGATGCTGATCGCATACCAGAACCACGTAGTCGGCACCCACGCCAAGGTAAAGGTGAGGATGTACGGAAAAGACGATCCGGAAGGACATCTGGTAGAGTCGACAGTGGGACGCTTCATCTACAACCAGGGGATCCCGCAGGATCTGGGCTTTGTTGACAGAAGCAAAGACAAGTACCGCCTGGAAGTTGACTTCATCTGCGGAAAGAAGCAGCTCGGACAGATCATCGACAAGTGCTTCAGGGCACACGAGAACACCGGCACGGTTTTGATGCTGGACTACATCAAGTCGATGGGATATAAATATTCGACGCTTGCATCAGTCACGATCGGCGTGGACGACATGAAGATCCCGCAGAACAAGTGGGAGATCATCCACGAGGCGGACAAGAAGGTAGAAGCTGTGGAGAACGCCTATGCAATGGGTATGGTCTCCGAGGAGCAGCGCCACACGAGCATCGAGAACGTATGGAACGACGAAGAGACAGGCGCCAAGAACAGGATCGCTACTTCACTGATGGATTCACTGAAGCCGACGAACAACCTGTACATCATGGCGACTTCCGGAGCCAGAGG
>CAZBFD010000223.1:0-2616 GCA_964491055.1 uncultured Eubacterium sp. | reverse complement strand
TGTTGCGGCCGACTGGTGCCTGTCCCTTGTCAGCCGCGTGTCAGCCGCACAGAAAAACCCGGCCGGGGTTCATCCCCGGCCGGGCCAGCAGTTCTTATTTGCCTTAATAGAATTTAAATATCCTTCTCACGCCTGTGATCTTGTATTTGTACTTTCCTTTCTTGTCGAGCACGTCGAGGAGCTTTGCGGTCTCGACTTTGCCGGCAGCCTTGCTCGCGTGGATGAGTGATCCGGTCCCGAGGTAGATCGCGACGTGGTCGGTACCGTTGTTTCCTGTCTTGAAGAAGATCAGGTCGCCGCGGTAGACGTTCGGGAAGTCGCCCTCGACCGGCGTCCCGTAATCGCTTATCGTCTGGAGCTTTGCCTCGAGGAGCTGCGGCACGGCATTGCTGTTCCTCGTCGCAGGGCTGAGCGGCCAGAGGTCGATCCCCGTTCCGTAGCACGCCTGTATCACGAGCCCCGCGGCGTCGATCCCGCTTCCCGGTGCTCCTGTCTTTCCGGCCGAGAACTTGTCTCCCTTATACTTGTTTGCCGTATCTATCAAAGCCTCGACGCAGTCTGATCTTGTGCTCATGTCGTTTATGAGAACCGGCGACGTGTAATATTTGTAGCCGTGCTTGCTGATCTTGTTCTTTATCTGGACCATGTTGGATGGGTTTTGATAGACTCTTCCGGCGGTGATCGTAAGAGTTGCGCTCGTGTATGCCTCGGACGTCGTGCTCTTCGGGATCACTAGCCTCCACTCGGACACCCTGTCCCACCAGTCGTTCGGGAATGTGATGGTGACTGACTTCTTGCCGGACCCTGACGGAAGAGTCTGCGTCTTCTTCGTCACCCATTTCCCGCCGCTGTACATCTGGAGCTTGGCCTTACGCTTGTCCGGTGATGTGATCTTGAGCTTCAGGCTGAAAGTCTTGCCTGTGGTGAGCTTCTTCGATGTCGGGAATCCCGTCACCTTGGTCGCTCTTCTCTTTACGACCGCCTTCTGGTTGACAACGTTGGAGTTCTTGCTCTCCGCGACGTAGCCGTGGTTCTCGTTCACTGCGACCACGTAGAATGTGTATCTATGGTTCTTGGTGAGTCCTGTGATCTTCTTCGATGTTCCCTCAACGTTTACCGGGTCCTTCCAGTGGAGCCCGTCGTCCGATCTGTAGAGATCGTAGCTCGTCGCGTGCTCCGATGCGCTCCACTTCATGGTGATGCTCGACTCCGTCGCGACGTCGACCTTGAGCTTAGGTGCAGCAGGCTTGAACGCGCCGACGACTTTGATCTTGCATGTGATGTCGTCACCGCTCGATAGCCTCCCGCGGATCGTCGTGCTCCCTGTGCCGGTCGCGGTGACCTTGCCTTTGCTGTTCACCTTTGCGACTTTCTTGTCGTCTGTGTACCAGCGGAAGCTCTTGCTGTTGTATGTCGTCTTCGGCTTCGCGTACGTGAGCTTGAGTGTGACCGTGCCCTTGTACTGGAGGTCCGCCGACTTCTCGCTTATGGTCGCGGTGTTCACGGTCTTCAGGCTGCTCTCCTTTGTCTGGCCTTCCGCCCAGTCAGAGCAGCTCGAGATGAACCTGTAATTATCCTCGTCGAGGTACGAGACCGCGACGTATGTGTACGGCGTGTCTTTCTTCTCCGCCGTCTTGTCGGTGTAGGATGTCTTCGGATTCCATTCGGCGATTCCGTCATCAAAAGTCTTGAACGGTATCTCGGCAACCTGTTTGTAGACTTTGGACGAGCCAGTCTTCCTGAGAAGGATGATGCCGTCGATGAACTTCATCGCCTTGGTCGTCTTCCAGCATACTTGCATCCTGGACTTGCCGGCCTTGACCCAGACGTGGTCGATCCTGCCCTTGTCCATGAACTTGATCTGGTCTTCATCGGTTACGACCTTAGTCTTGAACTGAAGCGTGTTCCCGTTCAGTGTTACCTTCTTCGCCGTGTTGTATGTGATCCCGGGATCAAAGCTTTCCGAGTCTTCTTCCTTCGTCGTCCCGCATGTCTTGCAGGTAAAAATCGTTATCGTCAGGTTGTTCGGGTCGATCACGCCATCGTCCCAGTTGTGGTCCCTGATCGGTATGATCAGGTCCTCCTGGTTCGTTATCTCCTGCTCGCCGCCTCTGTCAAAATACGACTTCTGGCAGCCTGTGCAGTAGTAGTACGCTTTCTTCCCGTATTTCTGGCAGGTTGCGTCCTCCTTGTCAACGAACTCCATCGCATGGATGTGGTCTACAGGAAGATCACCTTCACCTTCGCCGCCCTGCTCGCCTTCACCCGGCTGCTGCTCGCCGCTTCCGGACTGATCTTCACCGCCGTCCTGGCCGGCTCCGCCCTGTCCGTTCTCACTTACAGCCTGCCCGTTATTATCAGAGTTCTGCTCGCCCTCAGCAAACGCCCCCGCAGGGAGCATGCTCACACACAATATTACAGCAACAAGAACCGCAGCGGTCCTTCTCCAATTCCCAAACGCTTTCATCATAATAAAAAACCTCTCTAATTCCCAACACTAAACCGACCAGTTCCCCACTAGCAAGCCGGCCACAATAATCCCCTTCTATAATAATTATTATACTCTCTTCCTGCCGCGCCAATTATTAATAATGATAAAGAAACGCGTGCGGCCTA
>CAZBFD010000222.1:0-2639 GCA_964491055.1 uncultured Eubacterium sp. | reverse complement strand
CGCTTTGCAGAAGAAGAAGGCCTCCACGGCCACGCGAGAAGCGTCCTCATCCGCCGCGAGCAGAAGAACAAAGACAATAATCCAGGCACAGGAGTAGTCTGGCACTAACGAATATAGCTCCGAAAGGGGACTGTCCCTTTTCGGGGGATCAGGAAGGATATTTATGAGTCGGTTTCTTGACAAACGGTATCAGGGATTTTCGGCATATGAGGCCGGGGAGCAGCCGGGGCCGGAGTATATCAGGCTGAACACGAATGAGAGCCCGTTCCCGCCGTCGCCGAAGGTGATAAAGGCGCTGGAAGATTTTGATGTGGAGGGGCTGAGATTCTATTCGGATCCGTTCGCCGCAGCGCTTCGCCGGAAGCTTGCCGCAAGGTATGACGTGGAGCCGGAGAATGTGCTGGTCACAAACGGATCGGACGACGTGCTGAACTTCGCGTTCCAGGCGTTCAACCCGGTCGGGCAGCCGCAGGACACTGAGCCGACGCTCGTGTTCCCGGACATCACGTACAGTTTCTACGAGACGCTCTGCGGGCTGCACGGGATCACATTTAAGACGATCCCGCTTGAGGGCGACATGACGGTCGACCCGGTGAAGTTTGAGAACTGCGGCGCAAACATCGCGCTCCCGAATCCGAACGCGCCGACAGGGACCGCGCTTCCGCTTTCCGACATCGAAGCGATCGTCCGCTCGAATCCTGACCACGTGGTCCTGATCGACGAGGCTTACATCGATTTCGGCTGGGAGTCAGCTGTGCCGCTTATCCGGAAGTACGACAACCTCGTCGTGAGCATGACGTATTCCAAGTCGCGGAGCTTTGCGGGCGGCCGCGTGGGGCTTGCGATCGCGAGCAAAGCCCTGATCGCTGACATGCTCATGATACAGCAGTCGCAGAGCCCGTATAACGTGAATTCGATGTCACAGGCGCTCGCCGCGGCAGCGCTCGACGACGACGCATACTATCAGAACAACGCAAATGTAATAAAAGAAAACCGCCGCTACACCAGGAACGCCCTGATGGAGATGGGCTTCAAAGTCCTGCCGTCAGCGACTAACTTCGTCTTCGCAAAGCATCCCGACATCGGCGGACTAGAGCTATATGAAGAATTAAAGAAGCGCAAGATCCTGATCAGGCACTTCGACCAGGACAGGATCCGCGGGTACAACCGGATCTCGATCGGCACCCACGAGCAGATGGATAAGCTGCTCGATGCCCTGACAGAGATCATCAGCGAATATAAAGAAGCAGATTAACAACCTCCGAAAGGGGACTGTCCCTTTTCGGAGATTCGAAAGGGGTCAGGTACTTTCAGGAGGTCTGGATGAAAGGAGCAGGTCATGAGGACTGCGGAGATAAAGCGGGACACCGCCGAGACTAAAATTTGTGTGAGCCTTACGCTTGAGGGTACGGGCAAGAGTGAGATCGACACTGGCGTCGGTTTTCTTGACCATATGCTTACTTTGTTCGCGAAGCACGGCAGGTTCGACCTTGCAGTAAAGTGCGACGGGGATACGTATGTGGATGACCACCACTCGGTGGAGGACATAGGAATCGCGCTCGGGCAGGCTTTTAAGCAGGCGCTCGGCGACAAGAAGGGTATAAGGCGCTACGCCGACACGACCCTCCCGATGGACGAGGCTTTGATACTGACCGCAGTCGACATCTCTGGAAGAGACTATCTGGATTTTGATCTCGATATCCCGACGCAGAGGGTAGGAACGTTCGACACCGAGCTTGTGAAGGAGTTCATGCTCGGATTCGTGAGGAACGCCGACATGACGCTCCACATAGTGCAGTTCGCCGGCGAGAACTCGCACCACATCATCGAGGGCACGTTCAAGTCGCTCGCGCGCACGCTTAAGACCGCCGTCGAGATCGACCCGGAATACGCCGACGAGATCCCGTCGACAAAGGGAGTACTGTAAATGATCGCAATTATTGATTACGGGGCGGGAAATCTTTTCTCGCTCGCTTCGTCTCTTAAGCACATCGGCGCGGAGGCGGAGGTAACTGACGATATAGATAAGATAAGGAAGGCGGACCGACTGATCCTGCCGGGCGTCGGCGCGTTCGGCGATGCGGCGGAGGCACTCCGTGAACGCGGCCTTGACGCCGTTATCCGTGAGGAAGCGCTCGCGGGCAAGCCGCTCCTTGGCATCTGCCTCGGCATGCAGCTTTTGTTCGAGAAGAGCCTGGAGTACGGCGAGCATGAAGGCCTCGGCCTGATCCACGGCATCGTGCGGCCGCTCGAGGGTTATCTGCCGGAAGGTTATAAGATCCCGCAGATCGGCTGGAACTCACTTAAGTTCTACGGCCTCGATCAAAGCCATGCCGGCGTTACAGAAGGAATGCCTGATAAGCACCCCGTGTTCAAGGATGTGCCGGAAGGCTCGTTCGTCTACTTTGTACATTCATATTACGGCGACGCCGACCCGTCAGAGCTTGCGGCGACCTGCGACTACGGAAAGACAGTCACCGCCGCCGTCGCGAGCGGCAGCGTTATCGGCTGTCAGTTCCATCCGGAGAAGAGCGGCGACGTGGGCATGCAGATACTGAAGAATTTCTGCGAGATGTAGATATGCGGCCGACCAGGGACAGGCGCCAGTCGGCATAAATTGTATACAAAATGTGCCGACT
>CAZBFD010000221.1:0-2683 GCA_964491055.1 uncultured Eubacterium sp. | reverse complement strand
TCGAGAAGATCCAGAAGACGACCGACGAAGCTATCAAAGCCATCGACGAGATCATCAAGGAAAAAGACAAGGAGATCATGGAAGTCTAGCTTCCACTGCAGAAGAACAGAGACTTATAGTGGCTGCCTACCGCAGCCACTTTGCTGTATTTATGTACAGGAGCAGATATGTCTGAGGAGAATGCAAACGAGATTTTGATCGATCCGGAGAAGCTGCCGGTGCATGTCGCGATCATCATGGATGGAAACGGCAGGTGGGCGACGCGGGAAGGTGTGCCGCGCATCAAAGGCCACACGGCGGGCATGGAGGCGATGAAGGAGATAGTCCGGAAGGCGTCTCACATGGGAATAAAGTACCTCACGGTCTATGCTTTCAGCACTGAGAACTGGAAAAGGACCATGGAGGAGGTCTCCGGGATCTTCAAGCTGCTGGTCAAGTTCGTAAAGCTTGACCTTACGGAGCTTGACGAGGAGAACGTCAGGGTCCGCGTGCTCGGGGACTACAGCGTGATACCGGACGCCGCGAAGAAGAGCCTGGACAAGACTCTTGAGACGACTAAGGACAACACCGGCATGCAGTTCAACGTAGCGATAAACTACGGCAGCAGGGCCGAGATCGTCCGCGGCGTGAACAAGCTCGTGGAGCAGGTTAAGGCCGGCGAGATAGAGGGCGAGATCACGGAGGATATGATCTCAAAGTCGCTTTATACAGGGGACGAGAACGGGAATGTGCCTGATCCGGACCTCATCATTCGTACGAGCGGCGAAGAACGCCTCTCAAACTTCCTTCTATGGCAGGCTGCGTACAGCGAATTCGAGTTCACAGACCTGCTGTGGCCGGACTTCACGCCGGAAGCTTTTGAGCAGCTGATACTGGATTATACTACGCGCGACCGCAGGTTCGGCGGGCGGAAGTGATGACGAATGGTGACAAAGGGGACAGTCCCATTTGTCACAAGAGCAAGATGACAAAGGGACAGACCCTCTTGTCACTAGAAAATAATAACTGCCGCCGGGGGTGCGGCTTATAGGGGGTAATTTATGAAAACAAGGATCATGTCTGGGCTGGCCATGCTGCCGCTTCTGATCATTTTCTATTTAGGCGGCTACTGGCTGATGACCCTCACGCTAATCGTGAGCGTGATCGGGATCAAGGAGTTCTACAGCGGCTTTGAGGCCATGGACGTTCATCCGAACATAAAGATCGGCTACGGTGCTATCGCAGTGCTGTACGCGATGAATGCCTACATGTACTATATGGGGGATTTCAACAACATCTTCCTGCTTGCGTGGCTCGTCGGCGTGATAATGGCCGGATCGCTCTATATGTTCGACCTGGAGAAGAGAGAACCGGTCGACGCCATGGCGACTACGCAGGGCCTTATCTACATCGTGTTCTTCGCGTTCCACCTTGTGCTGGTGGATGAGCTAGTGAACTTTTCCAACATGAAATGGCTGATAATCCTTAGCGCGTTCGGCTCCGACATATTCGCATACTTTACAGGCATGCTCCTCGGACGCCATAAGCTCTGCCCGGTGCTCTCGCCTAAGAAGACGATAGAAGGCGCGGTCGGCGGCGTGCTCGGAAGCGTCGCGCTCTGTTCTTTGTTCGGGTATATCTTCATGCGGCCGCTCCTCGTACACTGCGTGGTGATCGGCCTGCTCGCGGCGCCGATATCGATGCTCGGCGACCTCACGGCATCTGCATACAAGCGCAAGATGGGCATCAAAGACTACGGCAACCTGATCCCGGGCCACGGCGGCATCATGGACAGGTTCGACAGTGTGCTTTTTACAGCGCCATTCGTGTACTACTACGTCGTGATAATCATGCAGTATTTCGGGATCGGTATGCCGAAATAAAGTGACGGCAGCCGGCATGATCTGACAGCGAGGCAGACACCTGCCGCAAATACTTATCTTGCAGTCGGCTGATCATATAAAGCCGGCAGCCCGGAGGTTCGCAATGGACAGAAAGAAAGTCACCGTGCTCGGGAGCACGGGCTCGATCGGGACGCAGACTCTCGATATAATAAGAAGACATCCTGACAGATTCACGGTCGCCTGCCTGACATGCGGGCAGAACGTGGATCTTCTTATGGACCAGATAAGATCGCTTCCTGAAGAGGACCGCCCCGGGCTCGTCGTATGTGCGGACAGTAAGATGGTACCGCTGATCCGTGACGAGTTTCCGGAGATCACAGTTGAAGCAGGTCCGGAGGGCCTCATCGACGCGGCGGAGTATGATTCCGACGTCGTCCTTAACGCTCTCATGGGGATGCGCGGTCTCGTCCCGACATACCACGCGATCATGGCTGGTCACGACATGGCGCTCGCAAACAAGGAGACTCTCGTCGCGGGCGGCCACATCATCATGAACGCGATCAAAACCTCGGGCGTGAAGATGCTCCCTGTTGACAGTGAGCACAGCGCGATCTTCCAGTGCCTCCAGGGAAGCCACGGAAACAAGATCAAAAAGATTTTGCTCACATGCTCCGGCGGCCCATTCAGGGGCTGGAGCTATGAGCAGCTTAAAGAAGTAACGCCAGAGATGGCGCTCAAGCACCCGAACTGGTCGATGGGACGGAAAATAACCATCGACTCTGCTACCATGATGAATAAAGGCCTTGAGATGATCGAGGCAAAGTGGCTCTTCGGGGTCGATATCGACGACATACAGGTTC
>CAZBFD010000220.1:0-2717 GCA_964491055.1 uncultured Eubacterium sp. | reverse complement strand
ACTCGGCGACACTCAGGCAGGAAGGAAGGCCGACGTCCAGTCGCTCATAAAGTATGCCAACGACAAGATCGAAGGCGTGCTCGCGGTAAAGGGAGACGAAAAAGTCGGCTCCGTCCACATCAGGCACGGAGCGGTGACAAAGCTCGACGTCTACACTGCTAACGACGGATATGCTTACATTCCGACAGAAGGCAGCAAATCGCTCATCAAAACCGAGGCGGAGATCTACGACAATGTCCGCGCGCCGGTGCAGGCAGGAGACCAGGTCGGAGTGTACACCATCAAAGTCGGCGGCGAAGTCGTAAATGAAGTACCGCTCATCATAAAACAAAGCGTTGAAGAAGGATGGCCGACATCATACCTCGGCATCTCAAATAAAACAGCTTTTATCGCGGGCATCGTGCTCATTTCGCTGCTCGTGCTCCTTGTCATTATACTTATCGTCAGGATCGTAATAACGATAAAGAGAAGAAGAGCGCGCAAGAAGAAGGCTATGGAGATCGCAAAGCGCGAGATGGAAGAAGAGGAAGAACGCAATAAGCGCGGCTGGAACGTATAAACTCATAACAGATACACAGCTCCGAAAAGGGACTGTCCCTTTTTGGAGCATGAAATTAAAAGCTATGTTCGATATACAGGAAAATCTCAAGAAACTCCCGGATTCTCCGGGAGTTTATATACATAAGGACAGTCTCGGGCAGGTGATCTATGTCGGGAAGGCGATTTCGCTCAAGAACAGGGTGAGGCAGTACTTCCAGGCTTCGTACCAGAGCACGAGCCCGAAGGTCAGGGCGCTAGCGAAGAACATCGCGGAGTTTGAGTACATCAATTGCTCGACTGAGATGGAAGCGCTCATCCTGGAATGCAACCTGATCAAGAAATACCAGCCGAGATATAACGTTCTCCTCAAGGATGACAAGACCTACCCGTATATCATGGTCACGACTTCGGAGGAGTTCCCGAGGGTCGTTAAGACCAGGACGATAAAGAAGGACGGGAACAAGTATTTCGGCCCATACAGCGACGTTGGGGCGGTGAACGACACCGTGGACCTTCTTGCTGAGATCTATTCGCTCAAGCGCTGCAGCAACACGTCTTTTCCGGCAGGCTTCAGGCCGTGCCTGAATTACCATATCAGAGAATGCCAGGGGATCTGCATGGGAAAGGCCGACAAGGAACAGTACAATAAGAATATAGATGAGATCGTCGACTTCCTGTCAGGAAGGAGCCATCCGCTCATAAAGAGCATGACGGACAAGATGAGGCAGGCGGCGGACGAGCTGAGGTTCGAGGACGCCGCGGTGTACCGTGATCACATAGAATCACTCAAGGCGCTGGAAGCGACGCAGCGGGTCACGATGATAAACGACAGCGACCTTGACATCCTGCTTCTCGTGAAGAACGAGAACGACGACTTCATGGTTTTGTTCCCGGTGAGGGACGGGAAGCTTTCCGGCCGCGAGACGTTCCCGCTCCACGCGGATCCGTCGGACAGTGACAGCCACATCATGGCCGAGTTCATCAAGCAATACTACAGCCAGTGGGCGCAGGTGCCGCACGAGATACTTGTTGAGACCGAGCCGGAAGACCAGGAGCTCCTCGAGGAGTTCCTCAGCAAGGACCGGCACAAAGTCAGGATAACCGTACCGAAGAAAGGGCAGAAAAAGGCTTTGCTCGACCTGACGCGTCATGACATCCTAGAGATGAAGAAGTCTATCGAGGAGCGCGCGGAGTCGAGGCGCGAGCGTGAGCAGGCCGTGCTCGCCGAGATGTCTGACGTGCTCGAGCAGGTAGGGATAACCGGGCACGGTGCTCCGGTCAGGGTCGAGTCGTACGATATCTCAAACACGAACGGCGTGGATTCTGTCGGCGCGATGGTCGTGTTTGAGGGCCTGACGAAAGTCAAGAAAGACTACAGAAGATACAAGATCAAAACCGTGGAGGGCCCGGACGACTACGCAAGCCTCCAGGAAGTCCTCTACAGGCGGTACAAGAGGGCAGTCGACAAAGCCCCCGGCTACATCAGATTCCCGGACGCGATCCTCATGGACGGCGGCCTCGGGCAGGTGCACGCTGCAAAGAAAGTTCTCGACGCAATGAAAGTCAGCGTCCCGGTCTTCGGAATGGCAAAGGACGACAAGCACAGGACCCGCGCCCTGGTGTTTGCCGACGGACGCGAGATCGACCTTAAGGACAGGCAGGTCTTGTTCAGCTACCTCGGTACGGTCCAGGAAGAAGTACACAGATTCGCGATCGACTATCACCACACCCTTCACAGGAACACATCAACGAGGTCGATGTTAGACGACATAGAAGGAGTAGGCGAGAAGCGCAGGAACGAGCTCCTGTACCACTTCAAGACGATCGACGCGATCCGCGGCGCGACCGCAGATCAGATCGCAGAAGTCCCCGGCATGAACACGGAAGTCGCCGAGAAAGTGTACGAGTACTTCCACAAAGGATAACAAAAGTTGTCAATGGGGACGGTTCTTTCTGACAACTTTTGACCCAAACACACTATTCCTTGATAAAAAGGCATTATGATGATATAGTATAAGTGCCGGGAACAATTGAGCCCGGCTTATGTCAGAAATGGAGGACAGATTAATGGCTGAAGATAAGGGAAGAGAAGAAGTAGAAGTCAAGGAAGAGGAAGATGACGAAGAGCCTGAGATCATCACGCTCGAGTTTGAGGACGGCACCAAGGTCGACTGCGA
>CAZBFD010000219.1:0-2740 GCA_964491055.1 uncultured Eubacterium sp. | reverse complement strand
TCGCAGCCTCGCTGAATTTGCTGGCTTTCACGGTGATGCTGTTTGTGAGCTCTCCTCCGCCCAGGACCTTGACGCCGTCCTCAAGCTTCTTGAGGATGCCCATGTCTCTCAGGACTTCCGGAGTTACCTCTGCTCCACTCTCAAATCCCGCGAGATCACCTACATTGATGATCGCATATGTAGTACCCCAGATATTCGTGAACCCTCTCTTAGGGAGACGTCTGTAGAGAGGCATCTGTCCGCCTTCAAAGCCGAGTCTGACTTTTCCGCCTGATCTCTGCTTCTGGCCGTTCATTCCTCTTCCGCCTGTCTTGCCCTGTCCTGTCGCGTTTCCGCGGCCTCTTCTCTTGCGGGCTCTTGACGAACCTTCAGGTGCTCTTAATTCTTCTAATTTCATAGTTGATGCACCCCCTATTCTTCAACTGTCACAAGATGCCTGACCTTTGCAACTGCTCCGCGTGTTGCGGCGTTGTCGATCAGCTCCACGGTGTGGTGCATCTTCTTGAGACCAAGTGCCTCTACGACCTTCTTCTGCTTAGGAGTAGCTCCGATAGGGCTCTTGGTAAGTGTGATCTTGATCTTCTTATCAGCCATTTTCAGTACCTCCTAACCCAGGATCTCCTCAGGAGTTTTGCCTCTGCGTTTCGCTACCTGCTCAACCGTAACAAGACCCTTGAGTCCTTCAAGTGTTGCATACGCGATGTTGCAGATATTGGTCGATCCGGTAGACTTGGCTCTTACGTCCTTAAGTCCTGCAGACTCGAGCACAGTACGTGCAGCTGAACCTGCGATAACTCCGGTACCTTCTGCAGCCGGCATGATCAAAACCCTGCCTGCGCCGTGCACACCGATGATTTTGTGTGGGACAGTCGTTCCAACCATTGGAACGTCTATAACATTTTTCTTTGCGTCTTCCGTAGCTTTTCTGACGGCTTCAGGGATCTCCTGAGCCTTTCCGAGCCCGACACCTACTTTACCATTGTGATCTCCTACCACGATGGTAACACTGAACCTCATGTTACGTCCGCCTTTAACAGTCTTGGCAACACGTCTGATGCTCACGATAGTCTCGGTCATTTCCGGCTTGGAAGCTTCTGCATCATTATCTCTACGCATTTTCTACCTCCCGTTAGAATGTAAGTCCGCCCTCGCGAGCGCCTTCAGCGAGTTCCTTGACTCTTCCGTGATAGATATATCCGCCACGGTCAAAGCATACTTCGCTGATGCCTTTTGCTGCTGCCTTCTTAGCGATCGCCTCACCGACCTTCTTCGCGGCTTCCTTGTTTCCGCCGTATCCGATGGCTTCCTTCAGCTCTTTCTCAAGAGATGAGGCGGCTGCAAGTGTAACGCCGTTCACATCATCGATGATCTGGCATGAGATATTCTTGTTTGATCTGTAAACACAGAGCCTTGGTCTCTCAGGAGTTCCGAAGAGATTCTTTCTGACTCTGGCATGTCTCTTGGCACGCTTCTGTTCTTTAGTCTGAATTGACATTTCTCTTCACTCCTTTCTATGCCTTGGCTACGCCGGCTTTACCTTCCTTGCTGCGTACGTGCTCATCGATGTATCTGATACCCTTGCCCTTATATGGCTCCGGCTTTCTCCAGTCTCTGATCACTGCAGCATAGTTGCCGACCAGTGCTTTATCTATACCTTTTATAATGATCGTGTTTGGATCAGGTACTTCTGTCTCGATACCCTCAGGATCTTCCATCTCTACCGGATGTGAATATCCAAGGCTCATCACGAGCTTCTTTCCCTGCTTCTCAGCTCTGTAGCCGACACCTACGATCTTCAGTGTCTTCTGCCAGCCTGTTGTCACTCCTGTTACCATGTTGTTTACAAGAGCTCTTGCAAGTCCGTGCTGTGCTTTATCTTCCTTTGTATCGGAAGGCCTTGTGAAGATCAGCTCTGTTCCCTCGACTTTAGCGTCGATCTGCTGGCCTATCTCCTGTGTAAGCTCTCCCTTAGGTCCCTTGACGGTGATCATGCTGCCATCGACCTTTACTTCTACTCCGGCAGGAAGTGTGACCGGTTTTCTGCCTATTCTTGACATACCTTATACCTCCTACCAGACGAAACAGATAACTTCACCGCCGACACCAAGCTCTCTTGCCTTCTTGTCGCTCACGATCCCCTTTGATGTGGAAACGATCGCGATCCCGAGTCCGTCAAGAACTCTTGGAACTTCATCAGCCTTGGCATAGACCTTCAGGCCCGGCTTTGAGATCTTCTTGATCCCGCTTATAACTCTTTCCTTGTTGGCGCCATACTTAAGTGTGATCTTGATGGTGCCCTGAACGCCCTCTTCATCGATGTCATATGCAGCGATGTAGCCCTCATCCAGAAGGATCTGTACGATAGCCTTCTTCATCTTGGATGCAGGGACGTCGACTGACTCATGACCTACAGAATTGGCATTCCTGATTCTTGTCAGCATATCCGCGATCGGATCTGTCATTGTCATTTTAATAAACTCCCTTCTCGTGTGGTTCGGCGAGCATGCTCGCCGCCTTCACAAAATGTAATGTTTCTACCAGCTGGCTTTCTTAACGCCAGGAATCTCACCCTTATAAGCTAATTCTCTGAAGCAGATCCTGCAGATCCCGTACTTCTTCAGTACAGAATGAGGTCTTCCGCAGATGCTGCATCTTGTGTATGCGCGTGTGGAATACTTCGGCGTTCTCTGCTGTTTGATCTTGAGAGATTTCTTTGCCATAGTCAGACCTCCTCTACTTC
>CAZBFD010000218.1:0-2748 GCA_964491055.1 uncultured Eubacterium sp. | reverse complement strand
TAAAAAACAAAGTAGGCCGCAGGGGTGCAGTCTACTCTGTTCAAAAGGGGTATTGGGATTAGAGATTAATGAGGTTATCAGGGGGATAACCACAATTGTGATTATATATGAGGGTTTCACAGAATGCAATACCAAATCTTAAAAAATGATTAAAATTTCTGATAATTTCTTAATGTGCCATATAGAAAAATTGAAACGGGGGTTATATAATAACTATAGTTGTCGATATAGTATATACAGTAAAGTGTGAAAAAAGCTGTGAAACAGCTCCTGAAAGGGCCCCAACCTCCTGAAAGGATCAGGTACTTTCAGGAGCATGGAGTGCGTGAACATGAAATATGGTTTTGTCGGTGTCGGGAAGATGGGAGGTGCGATCCTCAGGGGTCTTCTCGATTCCGGAAAGATAGATAAAGATGATGTCCTGATATGCGGGCGTGACCTGGAGAAGACCAGGCGGATCGCTGAGGAGCTTGGCGTGCGTGCAGTCGACACTAAGCAGGAGCTCACGGAAGCGAGCGATGTTATTGTTGTCGGAGTCGAGCCAAAGGCTTTTCCGGACGTGATGCCGCTGATCGCGGAGAAGTACGATGCAGACAAGGTTTTGATCTCGATGGCGGCGGGTGTCACGATCGAGTCTATCGAGTCGTATCTTCCGGACGGGGCGAAGGTCGTGAGGATCATGCCGAACGCGCCGGCGAGGGTCGGTGAGATCATGGCGTCGATCAGCCCGAACAAAAACGTGTCTGCTGACGAGGCGGATATGGTAGTAGGCCTGCTCTCGGGAATGGGCAAAGCCGTGATCGTACCGGAGGACCTCATCAGCGCGGTCATCGGGGTGTCCGGAAGCAGCCCGGCGTACACATACATGTACATCCGCGCGCTGTCGAAAGCCGCGGCGGAATACGGGATGGACGAGCAGGCGGCGCTCACGTTCGCCGCTCAGGCCGTGCTCGGAGCTGCGAAGATCGTGCTCGCGGAGTGTTCGGGTGATCAAAGCCAGGACGAAAAGGAACAGGACAGCTCATCGGCAGGGCAGCAAGGCCGGAACAACGCTGCGAAGCTTGATGCCCTGATCGACGCGATATGCACGCCGGGCGGCACGACGATCGAAGCAGTCAAGTCGCTGACCGAGAACGGATTCGAAGAGATCGTAAAAAAAGGCGCAGAAGCCGCGATCGAGAAATCGATCGCGATGTCGAAAAAATAGATTGGAAAACAGGAGGCAGTGATGATTTTCAAGGAAGAGACGATCGAAAGTGAGTATATGTACAAAGGCAGGATTATCAATGTCAGGCGTGATAAGGTGAAGAGTGTCGACGGGACTGCCATGAGGGAGATCGTGGAGCACCCGGGCGGGGTCGTCATGGTGGCGCTTAAGCCTAACGGCATGGTAACGATGGAGAAGCAGTTCAGAAAGCCTTTGGAGGGCGTGGTATTCGAGCTGCCGGCCGGGAAGCTTGACCATGGCGAGAAGCCTGAGGCGGCTGCCGTCAGGGAGCTTAAAGAGGAGACCGGGTTTACTGCGGATAACATCAGGTATCTTACGAAGAGCTACACGTCCTGCGGATTTTCAACGGAGGTCCTTTATGCGTATCTCTGCACGGGGCTTACTGCAGGGGAGACGCATTTCGACACTAACGAGACGCTTGACCTGGAAGAACATCACTTAAATGAGCTCGCTAACATGGTCATGAGCGGCGAGATAAATGATGCAAAGACGCAGATCGCGATCCTCATGGTGAAACGCATGATGGATAACGGGGAACTGGACGATTACCTTTGGGAGCGTAGATGATGGAAATGTTGATTGATGAGTTTGAGAGATATTTAAGTGAAACAAAGAAGATGTCCGCTAACACTATCGAGGCGTACAGGCGTGATATCGACGCTTACGCGCGTTTTCTCGCGGAGCGCGGAAAAGAGCCCGACCAGGCCACGAACACGGATGTAGTGGCTTATCTGATGGATCTGAAGAGCGCGGGGAAGTCGAGGTCGACTGTAAACAGGAAGCTTGCGTCGCTTCGTATATTCTATAAGTTCCTGATCGGATCAGGCAGGATGACGGAGGACCCGACGGAGGAGATCAGGTCGCCTAAGATCGCAAGGAAGGACATTGATTATATAAGCTATGAAGATGTGCTGGCGCTTCTTGAGGCGCCGGACAACAGCATCAAGGGAAAGCGCGACAGGGCGCTCTTTGAGGTGCTGTACGCGACCGGAGTGAGGGTAAGTGAGATCATCGAGATGAGGCTCGCGGACGTGAATCTCCGCATGGGCTTTGTTTCATGCAGCGGCTCGCACGGCAGGGCCAGGATAGTGCCGATGGGTGTGCCTGCCAAAGAGGCTTTGACCGATTACCTGGAGCACAGCAGGAGCATCATGCTCAAGGACCAGGATCCTGACGACCCGCAGAGCATGCTCTTCGTGAACTACCTTGGTGAGCCGATGACGAGGCAGGGATTCTGGAAGATCCTCAAGCAGTATGGCGAGAAGGCGGGGATCGAGGATAAGCTCACACCGCAGACTCTCAGGAACTCGTTCGCGATGCATATGGTCCAGAACGGGATCGACATCAAGTCGCTGCAGGAGCTCATGGGCCACGAGGACATCTCCGCGACCCAGGTGTACTTCGGCGAGCAGAAGAACCGTATCAAAGACGTGTACGACAGGTGCCATCCGAGGGCTAAGTAGGACGGAAAAAAATATAAAAAACTGTTTGCATTGGTATATTACTTTGTGGTATACTAT